>NZ_JAKZKV010000002.1:0-300000 GCF_022808675.1 Parabacteroides sp. FAFU027 | reverse complement strand
AAAAGCGGAAACATGAGGTTTGAGTCTCAGGTTTCCGCTTTTTGGTTTTGTGTAATTATACTTACAATACAGGTTGACTTGTGTTGTTTGTGTAAACGTAATTACAAAATAGTCTATTTTGGGTGTTTGGTGTAATTGTAATTACATAAAATGGGGGGGAGTAGTGTAAAGGTTATATGAGACAATATTTCTGATTACTAAAAGAAATGAGCCATCCCGCTAACTACGGAATGGCTCATTTTTTTGCATATTTGGATAGAGACGCAAAATCTTGCGTCTCTACGTGCAATTACAATTTCTTCAGCAGTTTGTTGTATTGTTTTTCGTTGTTGATGATTTCCACTGCTTTCTTAAAGCTGTCGCTGTCACTGTTGATAACGCGGAAATAGGCAGTCATATCGAACAGGTCGCGGGCAATCAACGCCTTAATCTGGTTCTGGAGCAACGGCTTGGTTTTAATCATTTCGTCTTTCTCCGCTTTGTCATTAAGTTTGGCCTGCATATCTTTCAACATGTATTTAACCACTTCGTCAGAAGGAGTATAGCCCAGATCTTTAGTCAGTGTGGCTTTGAGTTCGACCTCGGTGCGTAACTTGTTCTTAGCGTAAGCGGTATCGTTGGGAACAACCTTGTCTTTTTTTGCTTCGGTAAGCAACTGGTCAATCATCTCATCGGTCACGTTAAATCCTTTGTCGAAGGCTTCGAAAGTTGGATATTTCTCCTTGAACTCATTGCGATGGTCATCAAAATAGCTGATGCAGTATTTGTTCAGAATGCCTTTAGCCACCAGATTGATGTAGAATACGGTGTAGCGTGCAGTATCCATTGGCACAAAGTAGTCAGGCATAATACCACCACCACCATATACAATGCGGCGATTGATTTTGGTGAATGCTTTGAGTGAATCTGGGAAGTGGATGCTGTCTGCGTGAACCAGTTCGCCTTTGTTGTAACGGTCAATCAGGTCTTTTTTATACTTATCGATTCCATCTTCATAAGACTTCTGGATGCAGCGGCCTGAAGGAGTATAATAACGTGCCACTGTCAGACGTATCATAGAACCGTCAGGCAGAGGAATGGGGCGCTGAACCAATCCTTTACCAAAGCTGCGGCGGCCCACAATCACTCCGCGGTCCCAATCCTGGATAGCTCCGCTGACAATCTCACTGGCCGATGCCGTGTTTTCATCAATCATCACCACCAGTTTGCCGGTCTCAAATTCACCTTTTTTTGTAGCGATGCTTTCATCTCTTGACTGGTGGTAACCTTGCGTGTAAACGATCAACTGGTCGTCTTTGAGGAACTCATCGGCCATGTTGGTAGCAGCAGTCAGGTATCCGCCTCCGTTGTCTTCGAGGTCAAGAATAAGATTCTTCATCCCTTTTTTTCTGAGGTCTCTCATTGCTTTGAGGAACTCATCGTAGGTTGTGGCAGCAAACTTGTTGATTTTGATGTAACCGGTATTTTTGTCCACCATATAGGAGGCATCCAGGCTGTAAATGGGTATCTTATCCCGAACGATGCGGAATTCAACCAGTCCGTTCACTCCGCGGCGAAGTACCTTAACAGCTGCGATAGAGCCTTTTTTGCCCCGCAGACGCTTCATGATGTCGGTGTTTTTCATCTTCACGCCGGCCACTAAAGTGTCATTGACCATAATAATACGGTCACCGGCCATGATGCCTACTTTCTCTGATGGTCCCCCCGGAATGGTCTGGATGACAAATAACGTATCGTTCAGCATATTAAACTGAATGCCGACACCTTCAAAGTTTCCCTGGAGGGGTTCATTCATTTGCTTTGTCTCTTCCACGTTCATGTATGAAGAGTGTGGGTCCAGCTTCTTGAGTATGGCCTCGATGACATCTTCGGTCAGTTTATTCTCGTCCAGCTTATCTACGTATAGATTCTGAATGGCATATTCCGTCATGGATAGTTTGCGCATCGCTGCCGATTGGGATTGAGCCATTCCGCAAATGGAGATGGCGAGTAGCAATGCCAGAGTGATAAAGGTGCGTTTCATGCTTGGTATAAATATTTTGTTTATGTAAAGTCTGTGTAAATCAGGGAAGGAACTGACTGATGTCTTTTCCGTAACGCTGAAGTTCGCGAACGACTGATGAGCTGATATGGGCAAATTCGGGTTCGGTAATCAGCAGAACGGTTTCAATACCGGAAACCTTGCGATTGACGTCGGCCATTAGCTTTTCGTATTCCAGGTCGGTCGTGGAGCGGATACCACGGAGGATGATTTTGGCATTATGTTCAACGGCAAAGTCAATGGTAAGTCCGTCGTAGGGAATTACTTTTACGCGAGGCTCGTCGGCATAGATTCGGGAAATAGTTTTGAGGCGTTCATCGAGTGACTGCCAGGTCTTTTTCGATTCATTGACACCGATGGCAATGATTATTTCATCAAGAAAAGTCAATCCCCGGCGAACCAAAGCTTCGTGACCGGTGGTGAAAGGGTCGAATGTGCCCGGGAAAACTGCAATTTTTTTTGGCATGAATGATGGATTGTGGTTGAAAAAAGTAAAAGCTTTTCCAAAGTTTCAAACTTTGGAAAAGCTTCCGCAGATTTATTAAACAACGTCTTCTTCTACAACCAGATTATCAATAATAAAGTTTTGTCGTTCCATGGTGTTTTTTCCCATATAGAACTCGAGAAGTTCTTTCACAAGGTCCTCTTTTTTCAACGAAACGGGGTCGAGACGCATGTCCTGTCCGATAAAGTGTTTAAACTCATCGGGCGAAATCTCTCCCAAACCTTTGAATCGGGTGATCTCGGGATTCGCACCCAGTTTGCTGAGGGCATTCAGTCGCTCTTCTTCGGAGTAGCAATAGAAGGTCTCTTTTTTATTCCGAACGCGGAACAGAGGCGTTTGCAGGATGTAAACGTGCCCTTTTTTTATCAGTTCCGGGAAGAAGTTGAGGAAGAAGGTAATCAGCAACAGGCGGATATGCATACCGTCCACGTCGGCATCGGTAGCGATAATCACCTTGTTGTAGCGGAGTCCGTCAAGGCCTTCTTCGATATTGAGCGCTGACTGCAGGAGGTTGAACTCTTCATTCTCGTAAACCACCTTTTTGGTCAGGCCGAAGGTGTTCAAGGGTTTTCCTTTCAAGCTGAATACCGCCTGTGTTTCCACATCCCGGCTTTTGGTAATGGAACCACTCGCCGAGTCTCCCTCGGTGATGAAGATGCTGGAGTATTCCCCTTTTTCCCCTTTGACATCATTGAAGTGGAAGCGACAATCGCGGAGTTTGCGGTTGTGAAGGTTGGCCTTCTTCGCGCGTTCGCGGGCAATCTTGGTGATGCCGGCCATGGCCTTGCGCTCTTTCTCCGACTCCTGGATTTTGTGAAGCAAGATGTCTGCCGTTTCCCCGTTTTTGTGCAGGAAGTTGTCCAGCTCCTTTTTAAGGAAATCGCCTACGAATTTCGCGACGGTAGGGCCATCAGGACCAATGTCTTTGGAGCCCAGCTTGGTCTTGGTCTGTGATTCGAAGACCGGCTCCTCCACCTTTACGCTGATGGCGGCCACCAGACCGTTGCGGATATCCCCGTATTCGAAGCCTTTGTTGTAAAACTCCTTGATGGTGCGCGATACCGCCTCCTTGAAGGCTGTCAGGTGCGTACCGCCCTGGGTGGTGTGCTGACCGTTGACGAAGGAGTAATACTCTTCGCCGTTTTGGTTGGCGTGGGTGATCACGACTTCGATATCTTCTCCCTTCAGGTGAATGATGGGGTACAACGGTTCGGAAGTCATGTATTCGTTGAGCAAATCGACCAATCCGTTCTTGGAAAAGTAGCGTTTGCCATTATAGACGATGGTGAGGCCGGAGTTGAGGAAGACGTAGTTTTTCAACAATCCTTCCACATATTCGTCCTTGTATTTGAAGTCTTTGAAAATGGTGTTGTCCGGTTCAAACTCGATGTAGGTACCGTTGGCTTCGGTGGTTGAGGCCAATGGAAACTCCTCCACAATCTGACCGGCGGTGTACACCACGCTTTTCATTTCACCTTCACGGTGGCTGCTGATGAAGAAACGGGTGGAAAGCGCATTCACCGCCTTGATACCGACCCCGTTAAGACCTACCGATTTCTTAAAGGCTTTGGAGTCGTATTTGGCTCCGGTATTCATTTTGGAAGAGACGTCAACGACCTTTCCGAGGGGAATACCGCGACCGTAGTCACGTACTTTTACCACACCGTCAGCAATCTGAACGTCAATGGTTTTACCGTTACCCATCATGAATTCGTCCACCGAGTTGTCGAGTACTTCTTTCAACAATACATAGATACCGTCGTCAGAATAAGTACCGTCCCCCAGCTTACCGATATACATCCCCGGACGGCGGCGGATGTGCTCCTGCCAGTCAAGGGTCTTAATATCATCTTCAATATATTCGGTTTGAGGCTTGTTTAGAATTTCGTCCATAGAATGTAGCGCTTTAATCACGCAAAGATAAGAAAAATATCAACTGTAAATCAAGGAAAAAAGGGGATGAAAACGGGAGTGGAGAGGGGCTTTATCAGCAGGATCTGAGATTATGTCTTGTTTTTCTCGGGAAGGGTAGGAATAGGTGCTTTTTGAGCAGGGAAAACCACCATTTCTGCCGGTGTGATTTCTATGTGTGTCAACATGATTTCGATGTCTGTCAAAGCCCTTTCTATGATTGTCAGACCGATTTCTATGAGTGTCGGAGCCCTTTCTATGAGTGCCAGGATCATTTCGATGACTGTAAACACGATTTCTATGAGTGTCAGACTGATTTCTATGAGTGTCGGAGCCTTTTCTAACTTTGTCAGGTTGATTTTCATGAGAGTCAGAGGGGAAGACACTTTGTCAGGTGAATGTATATTGCATAATATAGGGATTGTTTTTGCTCATGGGTTTGGGTATATTTGTAAATCGAACATCATTCTACAGAATCTTTATTTGAATAGAATAGGAGACTTAATCAAAATACCTACAACTATGGAAACACAACAAAAACTTCGTTATTGGTTTGAACCGGATATTAGAATTGAAGGCTTAGAAGGTTTATTTGAAGGATTTGATAACTCTCTCAAAATATTTGAATCAAAATTGAATGAGTTTAATTGGTATGATGGAGATTTTTTCAGAGAAGAAACAGAGTTGATTTATGGAGTTGCTTTATTAAGTCTTCAGAATTATATCAATAAATGCTGTGTGGATTTTCTAGAAGCAAAGTTTCTAGGATATACAAAGAAGCACGAATATTATGATTTAGGCTCAATGCCTATTGTAAATGAAATCAATCAGATACGTTTAATAATCGCACTTGCGAATTACTTTAAGCACAGCCATGATGAAGGTTCATTACACGAAAAACCAATGTAGTATTAGACAAATTGAATCTTTTGAGGTATTCTAAAAAAAGAGATGAAAGATATGAGGATACTTTGATTTTAGAGGGACTGTCTTTATTAAATGAGGATATTTCGACTGTGAAATGGCTTTTGGATATTGTGATAAAGTGGAGAGACGGTATCTTTGAAAAACAAAGAGAGTTTTTGACTAGCAATTCCAATACAATAGATATCAATCATTAAAGATCCTTATGCCCCACACCCAAATCCAAACCCTCCTCTCCCAGCAAGGTTTTACCGAATATTGCTGGATGAATCCAAAAGAAATCGTAGTTGCACAATGGGTGCGCATGAAGTGTACCTTTGGCTGTCCCGATTACGGGTTGGGGGCCTGTCCGCCAAATACCCCTTCTGTGGAAGATTGCCGTGCGTTTTTCAATGAATACAGCAGTGGCCTGATCATTAAATTGCGGAAAGAGATTGGCCCAGATAATGACTTTAAGCAGGCGGAATGGTCGGAACTGATGACAACCCGGTTGCTTGATCTTGAACGGATGGTGTTCCGCAAAGGATTCGTAAAAGCCTTCCTGCTCAATCATACCTGCTGCAATTCGTGTAAGAAATGTTCCCATAATCGCATCGGCTGTCACAATAAGCACCGTGCAAAGCCCAGTCCCGAAGCTATGGCGGTGGATGTTTTCCAAACTGTGAAGAACACCGGGATGCAGATTAATGAGTTCAGCGATAAGATGACGGAGATTACCCGCTTTGCTTTTTTGCTGGTGGAGTGAATCGCCAACTCAAGGGGTGACACATAACAAAAAAACGCGAACCGAGTGGTCCGCGTTTTCATAACAGATGTTGCTAATCCATCTTATTATATTGGCAATTTATTTTAGGTCTTTGATAAAGGCGCGACGGCGTTTGTGTTGTTCGAATTTGAAATATTCCCACTGCGACTGCACTTTTTCGTTTTCCACGAGCTCCGGATTACTTTCGGCATAAACGACACCCGCGTTTTTGAAGTGAGGGATCAGGTCGTAAAACATCAGCGCATTTACACCCTTGCTCTGATAGTCGGGACGAACCGCAATCAATAGCAAATCTACTATCGGGTTTTTCACTTTCAACGCTTTAAGGATATGGATAAATCCGAACGGGAAGAGCTTGCCCTGTGCCTTTTGAAGCGCTTTAGAGAGAGAGGGCATAGCCACACCAAAGGCAATAAGATCATCATTTTCATCCACAATCAATGTCAGGAATTCCAGCTTCAACATCGAGAGATACATCTTGATGTAGTAGTCGATCTGTTTGGTTGATAAAGGTGTAAAACCGTAAAGGTGGCTGTATGAATTATTTACCAGCTCGAAAATTTTATTTCCGTAACCCTCTTTGATCAGCTTTTTTGGGCTGGTATGCTTGAGGATACGAAGATTGTATTTCTTCATCACGATTTCAGAAATACGTTTGTGCTTATCGGGAATCGAGTCTGGGATGTAGATTTTGAATTCCACCCAGTCGGCGTCTTTCCGATACCCCAGCTTTTCTATGTGTTGCGGATAATAGGGGTAGTTGTAGATGGTGGCCATTGTACCCAACTGGTCGAAACCTTCCACCAACATACCTTCCTGGTCAAAGTCGGTGAATCCGAGCGGACCGTGCAGGTGGTTCATCCCTTTGGCTTTTACCCAATCTTCGGCAGCTTTGAGCAGGGCAGAAGATACCTCTTCATCGTCGATAAAGTCAATGAATCCGAATCGTCCGTTCTTTTCCTTCCAGGTCTCATTCGCTTTGTGATTAATAAAGGCGGCAATACGCCCCACGATTTTACCATCACGGTAAGCCAGGAAACATTGTGCTTCACAAAATTCAAAAGCCGGATTTTTCTTTGGGTCAAGCGTTCCCATTTCATCCATATACAATGGCGGGATAGCGTAGGGATTCTCTTTGTAGAGGTCAATTCTGAATTTTACAAACTGTTTAAGTTCGCTCTTACTGTTAACCGGACGAATAGTTACTGCCATATTTTTCAAAGTTGGAGCGCAAAGATAGAGCTTTTTTACGAAAGTCATGAAGATTGGGCGTTTTTGGACAAATGTCTCCGGGAAAACAAGGTTCAACATTAAAAGGTACTGATTCGACAGTTTATTATGAATAAAATGAAAAAGCGACCTCAGAATCAAGCTGAAGCCGCTTTGCTAAATATATAAAGGAGTGGTTATCGGATTGGTTATATTGCTTTCATCTCTTCCACAGAGAAATCCTCAAAATGGGGAATAACTTTGGAAACCTTATCCTGAATCACTTCTGCCGGATTGGTCGTAGCCAGACCGATGACAGTCATACCGGCATCAGTGCCTGCCTGAATTCCGGACAGAGCATCTTCGAATACGTAGCAGTTCTCCGGATCAATACCGAGATCCTTAGCAGCCGACAGGTAGCACATGGGGTGAGGTTTGCCTTGCGTAATGCGGTTGGCCGAAACGATGGTGTCGAACATCTTGTCGAATCCGGCACGTTGCTTGAAAACAGCCGAGAGTTTCTCATCGTCAGAACTGGTCACCATCCCTACCTTGATGTTGTTTTCTTTCAGTTCGTTGATGAAGTTCATCACACCCGGAATATCGGAGTAGGTCATGTTTTTTTCAAAGTCAAGCAACGATTGTTTGATCAGATCGTGCTCCGACTCCGGCAGGTGAGAAAAGTATTTTGTAAGAATAGAAACCAGTGTGGTTCCCTTGATTTTCTTCTCAAACTTCTCGATGCCCAGGTCGTATTTCTCGCCCATCGAGTGCCAGAATATATCGTATTGTGACTCCGTATCAAGTAATACGCCGTCCATATCAAAAAGCGCACAAATATTCTTCATTTCCTTGTAATTATTAAGACGTTGCAAAGTTACGGATTTGAATAAAGTTCCTCAGAATAATAATGGTTAAGACATCCTGACAAACATAAAACGGTAGATACTCAGTACTTTGACAAGATATTTATGAAAGGTGAAAATCGTAATCGGGTATGAACAAGTGAAGGGGGGAAGTTTGTTTAATTATAGCCTACGTGTTTTTATGAAACGAATTTACATTGCGAGGCTTTGAAGTGATTAACCTGAACCTGATGTTTGTGTAAAACGTCCACCTTTGTTCCTTTTTCTGTTAGGATTATTAATTCACACAGCGCCATTTCGGCTTTTTTCTGAATTGCTTTTCCCCAACGATACTTACTGAGTCCGGTTCTTTCTCTTTTGCATCAAGGATTTATTTGTCAAATTGATTTATAACCTAACCCTGCTGCAATACGATTTTTCAGCTTAACTATTTCTCTGAACATAATCAACCTAAACCAAATAACTATTGCCATGAAAAAGTTTACGCTTCTCCTTTTGTGCGCAATGATGAATAGTCTGGCGCTATTGGCTCAAACAACTGTAAGCTCGAGCATTGCGAGCAACACGACCTGGACTACCGCTGGCAGTCCCTACATCATCACGAATAGTATAGACGTAAATTCCGGAGTTACACTGACTGTACAATCAGGAGTGACGGTAAAGTTTAACGGCGGAGTCTATCTGCATGTGAGGGGAACGCTCAATGCCACCGGAGCAACCTTTACCGCCAATGGTAGTACCGCCAAAGGCTTTTATGACGGGATCTATGTCTCTTACGAATACTATGAGACCGGAAATGTAAACCTGACCAGCTGTACGGTGGAATATGCCTCGAACCTTTATGTGCGGAAAGGGCAGATGACGCTGAACAGCTGTATCATAAGTAACCTGAGCGGGACAATACGCATCAGTAATCTGGGTACATTAAACATAGATAAGACAAAGATTTCAAATACCAACTTCCCGATTACCTATTACGGAGCGGGAACGATTAATCCGGGGACCAATCTCGATTTTTCAAATAATACCTATGACTATGTCGATATTGATTTCAGTGAGGTGAATGAGCTGTTTTGGCTGAAAAACTTCGGATATCCCTACTATAATGACAACAGTATCCAGGTGCGTGCAACCGGAACCCTGAAAATGGATCCGGGTGTTGATTTGCAGATTGCCAATACCGAAATTCAGGTGTATGGTAAAATAAAGGCTTTGGGTACAAAAGATAAACCGATCATATTTGAAAAGACACCAGCTTCCAGCTATTGGCTGGGAATGAATATTCATAACAGTGCCATTGATACGGCCTGTATATTGAGAAATTGTATCATCCGCAATGCCAATTACAACTACTACGAATGGTACAATGCGATGGAAATCGAAAATGCATCACCGACCATTGACAGCTGCCGGTTTGTAGGGAATGCCTTTAACCTGCACATTGACGGATATAGCAAACCGGTTATCTCTAATTGTTATCTGGGACCTTCAATTACAACTGCCGGGGAGGTATTCAATGTATTGATGGATATGAATGCGAATCCCGTTTTTATCAATGACTCGATTCAATTCAATAGTTCTGAAATCAGGGCGATCGGGCTACGTGGTGGAACCTCGGTTACGGATAAAGCCCAACTGAAAAAGCTATCCTTTATCGGGATAAATAATATCTCCTATTGCCTCTACGATATTACGACCGTACTTGATACTGCCTCGCTGACTATAGATCCGGGGGTTGTGATCAAATGCCGTAACTATAACTCCATGATAACAGGAAACGGTGTAATAACCGGTATCGGAACGGCACTCGAACCAATCATTTTCACTCACATTGCCGATGATAATTATGGCAATCCGGCAGACTCACAGAATAACGGGACTCAAACCATCAACTACAGCGATGGCGGTCGGATAGCCTTGTACAGTACAGCCGAGTCGAGACTGGAAAACTGGAAGTTCAACTATATCGGTTATAACTCCGGAAACTGGGGGATTTATGTGAAGAACTCCAACGTGGTGAACAAATGCGAAATCAAAAATACTTACAACGCTGTCTGGTTTAGTAAAAATGCAAAGGTAACCAACAACAGTTTTATCAATGTTCCTCAATACCCCATCGGCTACCAGTTGAGTACGGGAACACCTGATATATCGGGAAATACGTTGACTAATGTAGGATATATCGGGATAGAACTGGATGGCGTGGAAAATGATTCTCCCACACTGAAAAAGATGAATTTTGCCGGATATACCAATTTGCCCTATATCCTGACACATCAGATTACCATTGATCCGGGGAATGTAATGAACATTGCTCCCGGGGTAATCCTGAAATTTCAGAGTTACTGGAATAGCGGAATCTGGGTCAATGGAGCCCTGAAAGCCATTGGTACAAAAAATGATAAAATCACATTCACCTCGATACGCGATGACTCAGCCTGGGGAGACACCAATAATGACGGAACCGGTTCTGTCCCCGGAAATGACGACTGGATGGGACTGGTATTTACCGGAACCGCCAGCGATACTGAAAATATCCTCCGCAACTGTGAAATCAAATACAGTGGAGATGCTTATAATAGCGGGTACACTTATGCGCCGATAGGCATTTACGATTGCCGGGTACTCCTTGATTCGGTTAAGGTCAATTTCTCCGCCCGATGCGGAATCGGTATTTTCGGAAATGCCAATCCCGAAATAAAAGATTGTGCCATCCAAAATATCGGTTGGGAACCGCTCTATATGGATATGTTTGCCAACCCGACATTTACGGGAAACAATACCCTGGCCAATGTGGCGGATATTGCGATTAAACTAAGGGCCGGAACGGTTAGCGGTACGGTTCCCGTTCGCAATTTTGCCGGATACAATCCGATTACCTATTTGTGGTATGATAATACACTGACCGTCAATGACCAGTTGACGATACCGGCCGGACTGACCTTTAAAGGGCCGGGCCGCTGGGAAATTTATGGAAAACTGAATATACAGGGGACAGTTGAAAAACCGGTCGTATTTACTACTGTGGAAGATGATGCATATGGCAATCCGAAAGACAGCCAGCAGAACGGACAGGGAGGCTATAACAGTAACGGAGGTTACTTTGTTTTTTATGATGCTTCAAACGATTCCAGCACCATCGATCATGCCATTTTCCGGTATTCCACCACAACTCCGATACAGTTGAATAATGCTTCTCCGACAATTAAAAACTGTGCTTTTGAAAATTCCGGCCAGATCGGTATTTCGTTGGTTGGAAACAGTGCGCCGGCTATTGATAACTGTGCATTCAACAACATAGCCTATCCGTTTAATACCTCGCTACTGACCTATCCGAAATCGACAGTCGGCAACACTATCTCAGGTACGACGGGAAGAGGAATCCGGGTAAATGATGAAACGCTTACACAGGATGCAACTCTCGCCAAAAGGGACTTTGGCGGCATTACCAATATACCTTACATTTTCCGAAACTATACCGTGGGTACAGGCGCAAAACTGACTATTAATCCGGGTGTAATCTGCAAATTTAATGACTATGGTTACCTCGACGTCAGAAACGGATTGATGGCTGTGGGTGGAAGTACCGTGGATAGCGTAATTGTATTTACTTCCGACCGGGATGATTTCTATGGTGGAGATACCTACAACAATGGCGATACAAATGGTCCGTGGAATAATGCCTGGCAGGGAATTTATTTCTACAACGAGGCCATTGATGTCAATTGTGTTTTGCAAAACTGCATTTTCAGATATGCCTCCTATTACAACTCGAGGTCAGCCGTTAATATGGATAATGCATCACCCACTATTCAGAATTGCCGTTTTATAAATGGGTATAACGGAATTAAATGTAACAATACTTCATTGCCCATCATTAGTAATTGTGACTTTAGCGGGACTGATCCAAACAGCGGTTATGCTGTCCAAAACCTGTCCACTTCGAATACTGTGACTGCAACCAACTGCTGGTGGAACAGTGCCACCGGCCCGAAACATACCTCCAATCCTACCGGTACAGGAGAACGCGTTTCGGATAATGTCGTCTTTACACCTTACCTCACTCAGGTGGTCAAGCCCGAACTTGGCGACGTCAGTATCAATGGCACCATCAATCCTTACGACGCATCGTTGATTCTGCAATATTTAGTATCCAATATTATATTGACTCCCAAGCAGATTGGCGTAGCCGATGTCAGTGGAAACAAATTCGTCACATCTTATGATGCTTCCATGATTCTGCAATACAATGTCGGCCTGATCAACTGGTTTGAAAAGAGCGCACTCAAAAGCGCTGTCATTGCCGATAACGCCTCCGTTTCATTCAGCGATATTATGCTGAATGCCGGAAAAGGAACCTTTACCATACCGGTACAGCTTACTACCGGCCTAAACGTAAGGTCACTGGATCTGAAATTTGCCTTTAATCCGGAGCACATCAGCCTGGTAAATATCGAAGCAGGTAAATGTTCAACCGAATTCTCATTTGCAAAAAGTGAAAATACCGGCAACGGAGAGATTGCGGTTTCCATGGCCTCTGCCTATGATTTGAATTTGCAGAATGAGCCGATTTATCTTGAATTTGCCCTGAAGAATGCGCAAATCAGCGAATCGACGATTGACCTGGCATCCGGCCTGGCCAATGAAACCAATCTGGCGACAGTTACTCCGGTGACAGTCAACAGCCTGAAGGTCGCTACCGGATTGCAATCGACTTCGATAGCCAATGAACCGACCATCACGGTACAGGAAAATGCCGTTTGCATCGGCTTTAGCCAGCCGGAATCCGTTAATAACCTGAGTGTTCAATTGACTGATATCACAGGTAAAGTTGTTTATTCAACCTTGATAAAAGAGCTGGCTCCGGGAATGAAGAATGTCTTTATCCCATTGTCTGCCATAGGTACACATCCGCAGGGTGTATATATCATCCGTCTGCATTCTAATGAAATCTCAACCGATAAAAAGGTGCTGATAAAGTAGCCAAACCGCGTGGAAAGTAATGGACCCCGTTTGTCCATACTTTCCGGTTTAGCATTTGGGTAAAGATTGATAACATTAAAATGCTACTACGATGAAAACCAACCATAAACACTCGCTGGCGGTTATCCTGTGGATAATTTGCGTCCAGCTATTTTCGTACAGCAATCTGACGGCGCAGACTGTCGGATTCAGCGTTGCAAGTAAAAATCCGGTGGAGAACGATACCTTCAACGTTGCTGTACGGGCCGATTCGGTCCTGACGGGACGGGGAATCTATGCCTTCAAATTCGGATTAAACTATAACTCCAATTATCTCGAATATCTGGGGATTGACTCCGTGGGTACGGTGATGAAATCCTGGAGTATCCCTACGGTAAACAGCAATACTGCCGGTACCCTGGTGATTGCCGGAGCAGGAGCATCGGCCCTGTCGGGTAAAGGCAATATGTTTTACCTCAGATTCAGGGCAATACAGGGCGGTTATACCTACATTCAGAATATTTCATCGGTGAGCTATCTGAACGAAGGCTCACCGGCCATGTCACTGAATTACGGGATAATCAACTGCTCTTCCATCCCCAAACCGGATATTTATCCCGACTACCAAACCTTGTTTGTGGGAGAAACCATGCAACTTTACGGTTACAGCGGTACTCCTCCTTATACTTTCCAAACTGTGAATACCGCTGTGGCGACAACCACGGGTGCCGGTCTGGTTACTGCTGTCGGTCCGGGAACCACACGGGCATTCGTAACCGATAGCAAAGGGTATAAGAACTATACCTACGGAAACATTGACGTCCGCGCTGTTAAACTAAGTGTCATTTCCACCAATACATCTCCGCAGGATAGTTTTTATTTACCCATAAAAATTGAAATTGCACCGGGTACAATGATCTATTCCGGTAGTTTTGAACTGGCATTCAACAGCAGCCTCGAAGGCATTAAAGCAGCTGCCATTACCGGAGATTATAATATCTCGGTTCAGAATAACGCACAAGCAAATCTTGTAAAGGTTTCATTTGCATCCGGTACAGGAATTACCGGTACGGGGATTTTGTGTAAAGTATATATGAAAGCCATTAACAGTGGCGTCAATTCCGTGAACATCCAGAATGTACTTTGTAACGAGTCGTTGCTTGCCCTGACCTATTCCGGAAATGTCACCACTGAGTGTAACCCTTGTGTGAAGGCGACCGGTTTGTTGCCGGAAAACGGCAAGCAAAACCTCAATTCGACGGTTGACCTTTACTGGCAGCCGGCTTTGAATGCCAAATATTACAGTCTCTATTTGTGGGAACAGGGCACGACAATGCCGACAACCCCGTACTACAGTTATATTTATGGCACAAGCACCTGGCTGTATAACCTTGCTCCCGGAAAAACATTCAACTGGAAACTGGTTTCCGTCAATGAGTGTTCGACTGCCGAAAGCGATGTGCAAAGCTTCTCGGTACGACCGATTCCCGATTTGACAGTGACCGATGTGCAGATGCCGGCCAGTGTGGAATCCGGAAGCGCCTTCACGCTTACATTTACCGTTAAAAATATAGGACAAACGACCACCGGAAGCAGCCTCTGGACGGATGCCGTCTATATGTCAACCGACTCGACGGGGAATTCCGGCATGAACTACATGGTGGCCAAATACAACATGGGGCCGCTGGCAGTCAATGGTACCTATACCCAATCCTATCTGGTGAGCGTTCCGGCCGAATACAGCGGGAAATATTACCTGTGGGTGAGGGCCGATAATTCCGGTTCGGTGACCGAGCTTTCCGAAAATAACAACCAACTCAGGGCAATCAATCCGATTACCGTCGAGCTCAAACCTTTCCCGGATATTCTGGTGAAAGATATAGCGGCATCGGCTACAGCCACACCGGGTGACTCTTTGCAGATTACCTGGAAAGTCGGCAACATCGGTAACGCCGCGGCGTTGGGCGGATGGACGGAACGGATTTCATTGATTTCGACTACGGGTGTGAGGGCGTATCTGAATCCGACCTACATCACGGTAACCCGTGACCTGGCGGTAGGAGAGACCATCACCCGGACCGCGAAATTCAAATTGCCGGAAGCCCTTCGTTTCTCTGGAGATGCTAAAGTTGAGATCGAGCTCTTCCCTTCTTCCACGCTGATCGAACATAGCGGTAACGATGCCAATAACAAGGCGGTATCGGCCAACTATGTCAATGTTGGCAAGCGGCTTTTCCTCGAAATAGCCACCGGTTCATTGATTGAAAGTTCGACCGATGATGTCCGTTGTATAGTGACCCGAAGCGGGGAGTACGATGCCGACATGACGGCGAATGTCACGGTTGCTCCGACCGGACAAATCACCATTCCGGCCACGGTGACCATTCCGGCCAATAACTCGTCTGCCGTTTTCTACCTGAAAGCAATTGATAATTTGCTGGTGGATGGCACGCGGAATGTATCCATATCCGTGGCTGCATCTGGTTTTGGAGGGGATACAACCCGACTGCAAATCACCGATAACGAGGCGACCGTCATCACCGCGAAATTAAGTAAGAAAACGGCAGTTGAAGGGGATAACCTGCAACTGACCATCACGCGGAACCTGGTTACCTCTTCGCCTTTGACGCTGTCTGTGTCCACGGACAAACCGTCGCAATGGAGCTTTGATAACCATGCCGAGATACCGGCTAATCAGGCATCAATAGTCGTTCCGGTGTATGTGACCGATGACCAGGTGGCCGAATTGAACGACAATGCGATACTGACGGTAAGCGCCTATGGTTACGTTTCGGGCAAAGACACCGCATTTATTACGGATAATGATTTGCCTGAAGTGGAATTCAAGTTGCTGATGGATACCGTACAGGAATCTGCCGGTATTTATGCCACCTATGGCGTGATTAAACGGATGAAAGGGGATGGCGTGATTACAGTGAATCTGACTCCGTCTCTAAGCAATACACTGATTCTGCCGGGCTCCATTTCCCTGAATAAAGGGGTAAGCGAAGTAAAATTCAACATCGGCGTAATCGACAATAATCTGGTGGATGGCAACCGGAAAGTGACCATCAAAGGTTCCATTTATCTCTCTTCCTGTAGTTGCAATACCTCTGCCGAAAATGGCGGCATCGTGCAGCAGGATCTGGTGGTTGTCGATAATGACGGTCCGTCACTGAGCGCTTCAGCTAATCCGGCCTCGCTTTACGAAGGCAAGGTAAATGCCGGAACCCTGACCATTTCCCGAAATACACCTCCGACAAATGATTTGCCCATAACGATTAAATACAATGATCCGACAGAGGTCAGTATGCAGACATCGGCTGTTATTACCGCCGGGCAAACTTCCGTATCTGTACCGATAAGTACATTAAACGATGGCGTTCAGGATGGTAATCAGATGGTAACCTTTGAGGTAAGCACACCCGGTTATGCCTCCGGTTATTGCTATCTGTACGTAACCGATTTGAACAAACCGGATTACGCCTTTGCCCATGTTGCCTTGAGCCAAAGCAAGGCTGTGACGGACAGTTCCATTCAGATTTCCGGTTATCTGCAAAATGTCGGTTACCTGAATGCACCTCCGGGAACCATCGTCAATTTCTATTTATCCAAAGACGATTATGTGGATGGTAATGATGATTTACTGGGTTACTACACCGCTCCGAACGGTATTCCAACAGGTGATTCGCTCCGGTTTGTATTTAACCTGAAAATGCCGGGCAAGACCGGAACCTATAAGATCATAGCCAAAGCCAATCCGGATAATATTGTTACCGAACTGGTTTATACGAATAATACGTCGCAACCGCTTGCCATCGAGATTGCTCCCGAATACAGCGCGACGGCGATTGTCGATCAGACCGTTTTCCTGCAAAACCTCCCGGTTACCATTCACGGAACGGCAACGAAACTGAATGCCAAACCGGCTGCGAATGTCAATGTGGATGTCTATCTGCTTTGTAACGGCACACGCCGTCAGCTTTCGGCAACGACCGATGATCAGGGTAAATACCAGATCCAGTTTACGCCTCTTTTCAATGAAGCGGGACACTTCAGCGTAGGCGCCTGCTATCCCGGACAAGGATTGAGTACCGAACAGGATGCATTTGACATCCTGGGAATGAAACGGGCGACTTCCGACTATCTCATTTGGGTAACGAAGAAGAATCTGTCGCTGACCGGTACTATCCAGATCAACAACAGCAGCAATGTTGCCCTGACCAACCTGATTGTGAAACCGGACTTCCTGCCTGCGGGATGTACAATGACCTTCGATACTGTGAAGACGCTTCCGGGCGCCGGTTCAGTATTGATCAACTTTACAGTTAAAGGTACGGAGATCACAACGGGCAAAGATTACAAGAAAATCTACCTGACCATTGAAAGCAATGAAGGCGCTTCGACCCAGTTCCCGGCTTATTACTATTGCCAGGCTGTTGAGGCCCAATTGAATGCGCTACCTGTCAGCATCAACACCACCATGACCAAGGACAAATCACGTTATTACGAATTGTTGGTCTATAACAGTGGCGCGGGCGAAGCGGGTAAAACATGGATTACTCTGCCGAATGTCTCCTATATGAGTCTGGTCAGTGCGGATACCATTTCGAATATTCTGCCGTGGGATACCGTGAAGGTAACCCTGAAGCTGACACCTACGGATGTTCCGCTTAATACTCCGATTACCGGAAATATTGCGGTAAACTGTTCCAATGGCCTGGGGCTATCCATTCCTTACAAACTCGAAGCGGTATCGGAAGCCACCGGTAGCCTGAAAGTGGATGCGGTGGACGAATACACCTATTTCACTGAAAGTGCACCACACCTGAGTGGAGCGCATGTCGTAGTACGTCACCCGTTCAGCGGGGTAATTTTAGCGGAAGGATTTACCGATGCCGATGGCCTGTTTAAAGTGGACAGCCTGCCGGAAGGTAATTACCGCCTGACCGTTGAGGCCACTAAGCACGATACTTACCAGAATATCGTTACCATTGACCCGGGACGGGAAAATACGGCTACGGCCTATCTCAGCTTCCAGGCCATCTCTTATACCTGGGAAGTCGTGCCTACGGAGATTCAGGATCAGTACAAGATTGACCTGATCATGCAGTACGAAACCAGTGTGCCTGTACCGGTCGTTGTGATTGAAATGCCATCTGAAATGCCTCAATTGGTCAATGACGAAACCTATACTTTCATGGTGACTCTGACCAATAAAGGCCTGATTACGGCAACCGACGTGCAGCTCAACTTCCCGAATGATCCGGAATATGAGTTTGTCACCAACTTCACGACGATGAATTTACTGGCACAGCAGTCTATTCAGGTTCCGGTAGTGATGAAGCGACGGGCTGGCTATTCACCCAATCCGGTCAGTGGATTACGCTCTGCGGAATCTACTGAAGAGGCGCTTAACTGCCATGACGTCGTTTATACCATCTATGGATTCCAGTGTGGTCCGGACAAGAAATGGCACCGCTCCGATAAGGGAATCACATTTACCGGACGTGAATGTACTTATACCGGTTCAATCAGTCTGCCCGGTGGAGGTGGTCCTGTCGGTGATCCTTCTTATGGCGGTGGTGGAGGTTGGCCTACCGGTGCTTCCGGTAGTGCGATCCCGGTTACAGCTCCTACGGCAGAGTGCGACAACTGTCTGATGTCTTTGGGCCTGACTGCTATTGGCTGCATCCCGGCATTAGGCCCGGTTATCACGAATGGCGCCGGTATCATTGGATGTCTGTTAAGTCTGGCAGATATGGATATCGCATTGAAGGACGTCGCTGATTGTGCAATGACCGCAGCAGGGTTAGTAATTGACTTATCTGAAATAGGTTGTTTGTACGGCCTGATCAGGACTGCCTGGGAATGCTATCAGGATCCTCCTGTATTTGTAAAATCGGCGATGGTGGTTGATGATATCAATGCGATGACGAATGTGGCGGCGCTTCAAAAAATGCCTCCAATCCTGAAACAATCCATGCAGGACCTGACTTATTACATCTATGGTTACGAGGCATTGGATAGTATTTCCGGAGAAATAATGGGCAATTGGGAATGGCGTTCAAGGGTGAATACTCATGATTTTATCAATGCGGTTGACTCGTTTATCCGGCAAACCAGATCATTCCTGCCGGAAGACATATCCCGGATCAATCAAAAGATGCAGGGAACTGACATTACCTCTGATGATGTTGACCGGTTTACTTCCAGATGGAATAATTCACTGATCGCCTGGAATAAGCAGATCTATTCGCCTAATGATGAATATCCTGATATTATTGACAAAGTAAAATTAAAAGTCTATATCTCTAAACTGGATTCCGCCAGCCGTTATGCCAACAAGCGTGGTTACGAAGGAATATTCGATATGCTTTCAGATGCCTGGGCCACTACTCAGGATCAGATTGAAAGCGGACGGAAATCCGTCTGTGCTTCCGTCACAATCCAGATTTCCCAAAAGCTGACCATGACACGTGAAGCCTTCGACGGAACATTGACCATTTCGAATGGCAATACCACGACAGCGATGAAAGAGGTTAAGCTGAATCTTGAGGTGAAGGATGAAAACGGCAATCTGGCCAATGATCTCTTCCAGATCAATACCAAAGCGCTCGATATCCTGACCGGAATAGACGGAACAGGGGAACTGGGTGCTGGTCAGAAAGGTAGCGCGACCATTCAGTTTATCCCTGAAAAGGGCGCCGCACCGACTGTTGCCAAGAGCTATTCCTTCGGAGGATCGTTCTCATACCTCGATCCGTTTAGCGGAACCACCGTCACACGGGTATTGTATCCGGTAACGCTTGAGGTTCACCCGAGTCCGGATCTCTGGCTGCATTACTTCATGCAGCGGGATATTCTGGGCGATGATCCGTTGACGCCGACCATCGAGCCGATTGTTCCGGCTGAACTGGCATTGATGATTCAGAATAACGGTTACGGTACGGCGAAGAGCGTAAAAGTGGAATCGGCTCAACCGGTGATTGTGGATAATGAAAAAGGACTGGCGATCAAGTTTGCTCTGATTGCTTCGAATCTGAATGGTCAGGAGCGCCAGTTGGAAGTTACCAATATTGACTTTGGCAACATTGCGCCAAAGAGCACGGCCATTGGTGAATGGTGGTTTACCAGCACACTGCTTGGTCACTTTGTCTCCTACGAAACGAAGTTAACCCACCTGAATAGTTTTGGCAATCCTGACCTGAGCCTGGTGAGCGGGGCAACGCTTCACGAATTGATCAAGAGCATCCGCGTCTATACGATGGAAGACGGTATCAACGATTTCCTGGTCAATGAAGTCCAGGATGCCAGTGAAACACCGGATATTATTTACCTGTCAAATGGAACTACGCTCGATGTGCATCCGGCCAAATCCGTTTCAATAACCGGCAATATCAATGCTACAAATTATGAAGGAGAACTGACCGTAACTCCATTCCTGCTTGGCTGGAACTATGCGAAGATCAGTGATCCGACCGGCGGCAGGTACAAACTGGTGAGCGTTATCCGTGAATCTGACAACCAGGTTATTCCGCTCGATAACGTTTGGCAAACCTTTGTAACCTTGCCTGACGGTAAGGATCCGGTTTATGAAAATATGCTTCATTTCGTGGATGACTTCTCTGCTATTTTACAGGTGAAATACAAACTTCTGTTTACCCTGAAAGAACAGAACCCGCCGAAAGTCATTAAGGTGGACAATATACCGGTGGCTGTAACCACAACTCCGGTAACCACAGTTACAGTGACTTTCAACAAACCGATTGATCCGGCTACATTCACCTACGAAGACATGAACTTGTCACTGCAGGGCGGCGATAATATCATGGATAATACGGTGACGGTGACACAGACCAGTCCGACCACCTTTGACGTTGACCTGACTACGAAGACCATTGGTGACGGATTCTATGTACTGACCATCCAGGCAGCCGGTATCAAAGATACCTCCGGCGTCTCCGGTACAGAGGGATTCAAGGTGGGATGGACGCAATATGCCCATACACCGGCGATTGTAGAGTTTACCGGACTGCCCGCTAATGGAGTTGGTACACCTATTGATTACCTCATTGTGCGGTTTACGGTGCCAATCAACACCTCGACGCTGACGGGTGACCGCTTTACCTGGACAAAAGATGGCGTGCCAATTACCGGAACGGTTACCATCACCACGATGGATACGCAAAGCAAACTGTTTAAGATATCCGGACTGAGCAGCTTCCTGTCTGCCGATGCGACTTACAAGCTGACGGTCGATTTGACTAAAATCAAGTCTCAGGACAATGTTTCAGGCGTACTGCCGCAATCCGTGCAGTGGAGAGTCGATACGCACGCACCGGCTGTTTCACAGATACTGCGCAGAAGCACCGGCGGATTCGATGCCCAACACGCTACAGAGGTTGAGGTCCGGTTTACCGAACCGGTCATTGGCTTCGGCCTTTCATCCATCGAATTGTGGAAAGATGGTGTAAGACAACCGTTGTCACAACTCAATCTGACGCAGGTCAACAGCACAACCTTCCTTTTCACCCAGTTCAGGTTACTGACCTATTACGAAGGCAACTATATCCTGAAAGTGAAAATGGACGGTATTGCAGATTCGGCAGGTAATGTTGCTTCCGGTACGGTAGAACAGAAATGGACGGTCAACCGGACGGCTCCTCCTGCCGTAACCAACCTGCACATTGCTCCGGATATGGGTTATTCCGCTACGGACGCCATCACGGCAACTCCGAATCTGTCAGTTATCATGATGGTAAATGCACCGAAATCCAGGATTCAGTTGTATCAGAATTCCTATGGCACATTGACCTTGCTCAAAGACACCGCCAATGTCGGTACCGGTCAGTTAATCCTGCCGGTGAGTCTGAGTAACAGTAGTAATATGGAGCTCGAAGTCTATTGTCTCGATACCTTGTCGAACCAGTCCATCACGACGCTCGATATTTCGATTGATAATATCGCGTTGTCGGCCCAATGGACGAATGTGCCTTCGACTTCGCAGGTATTGCAGCCCGATTCGCTAGTACTGGAATTCTCCGATAAACTGTTGGCTGATGACCAGCTAAAACAATACCTGACCCTGAAAGCCAATGGCATAGTTGTCAGCACGGCGCCGCTCTCTATCGTGAAGATTTCGGATAAGGTCTATGCCGTGAAAGGCATCCGTCAGGCCGTGCAAGGCGTGGGCGGTACCTACACGCTGACGGCTGATCTGACTGCTTTGCGGAAATACCTGAGCGGAAAAGAGGGTGCAGTCAGTGCGATAGCCGAGTGGATCATTCAGCCCAATAAGGCTCCGGTGGCCAATGCCGGTCCTGACCAGACGGTCAACGAAGGCGAATTGGTTACGCTCAATGGCTCGGCCTCCAGTGATCCGGATGGCGATACGTTTACCTACAAATGGACGGCTCCGGCAGGCATTACCCTGAGCGCTGCGAATGTGGCTAAACCGGTCTTTACCGCACCGATGGTTGATAAGGATACGGAATATACCTTTACGCTGGTGGTTAATGATGGCAAAGCCGATTCTCCGGCTGACCAGATCACGGTGTTGGTGAAAAATACAGGCGGCAGCGGCGTTCCTTACGTGAAGGCGGATAGTAAGCGTGTATCCCTCTATCCTAATCCGACCAAAGGCATCGTCTATGTCACCATCAACGAACCGTTTGCCGAAGGGTACGTTGTGATGGTGTATGACAGCCGCGGACAGACCGTGCAAGTAATTGCCAAAGATAAATCGGTCACCCGCTTCAGCATCGACATCGGTCAGTGTGTAACCGGCGTTTACACCATCAGCGTGATTGCCAAAGAAGGCACATCGACCACGAAGGTGATTAAGGAATAAATCAACATCAATCAATTATCCAATAGCGGCACTGAAAAATGCGTGGGAGTCACTCTCCCTCGCATTTTTCAGTGCCGCTGTCGCGTTTTTCAGCGCCGACCATCCATTTTTCAGTGCCGCTGTCGCATTTCGGAGTGACTCCGGAGCGTTTTTCAGTGGCTCCCTTGCATTTTTCAGTGCCCCGCTCCTCCGTTCTTATCGGTCGTTGAGTTTTCTTCCGGAAAGAAATGTTATTTTTGAAGGTCGGTCATGAAATCAAAAGGCCTAGTGTGTGAGGTTGATCAATTTTGAAGAGGATTCTTACACTAAGGTAAGGCCAGGAGGCCTTGATTTTGTGACGACGAAGGCAGAGCCTGTCGCCGAACGGGGATGAAAATAAGACTGAGACTTGGTCTGAGGCTAGCATGTTAATCAATTCATGGATACAGCAGAATCCCAATATTGCCATAACTGTTAAATAGAACTATTATGAGACGTATATTTCAATTTATAATTCCAATATTATTTATAGGTATTTTCTCTTGTAGTTTATCAAGATATGAACGAAAAGATCGGGAATTTTCCATGTCGTTAAAGGAGTCTAAAGTGCATAAAACATATATTAAGGCGTATTCGGTAAAAGTTAGAACTAACTCTGATTCTTTGAAAATGACAATTGATAATGCCTGGTTAGAGAAGCTTTGTTTTTATAAATCAGAAGTCTTTGATAGCTCAGATTCTTTATATAAGACTTTATTGCTGGACATAAGATTAGATAATAAGTTTTTTTACAATAGTGATAACTATGGTGATAATTGGATAATGAAGTTAGGTGATTCTTGTTTTGTAGATAATCTTAGAGACCTGTATGGGGTTGTTGGTTTAAGTAAAGAAACATCGGATCGGAATATAGTAGTCGGTATTTATAAGCTAGATCCTGATGGTGATTTGAATCATGGATTAAAGGTTATTGGTGTAATTAATTTAAAGCAGAGATGATTTCACCAGGCACGCTACCTGACATCGACCCCCCAGGTGTTTATTCTAATTGGCTCAACGACTGAAAATACCAGCCTGATTGCGCTCACCTCGAAGACTGATTATTGCGGTAGCTATATTTACGAAAATGGAGTACTCAAGCGCATACTTACCCCGGAAGGGTCTTTACCTCAGGAGCGACCTCCAAGTGGCAGTACACCCTGTTGCCAGTAGCATGCGATAACCGTAGTTAGATCGTTAGGCAGTTTGGCGAAGGTTCCACCCCGTTGCCAGTAGCGTGCCAAAACCGTAGCGCGGTCGTTTGGCGAAGCGTCTCGCTTCGTCATTGCTAAAAGCAAGCCTCCCGGCTTGCAAAGTATCGCCCCCGTCCCGCCGGATATGAAGCCGTAGAAAGGTGATGTTGGTCAAGGCGGACCTGTGATCCGCCTTTCCAGTAAGTATGTCGGGCATGGTTCTTCTACTTGCAGGGTGCAAGTCCCTGTACATGCCGCGTTGAAAGGAAGTGTTAGCGAATGGCAAGGGTGTCATCCGTGAGGACGAATCTGAAAGAAGCCATCAGCAAAGTTAGCGTACTGACGCACAGAAATTTGATACAAGGCTGTCAAGCGAGGGTGAGCGAGCATTGGATTGCGTATAGCACCCGTCCCACCGGATATGAAGCCGCAGAAAGTTGCGGAACCGTTGGTGGGATTTGCAATCCCACCTTCTTTATACTATGAAGATTTATAATCTGAAAAAGAAATACCAATGAACATAGCCAACAGAATCACCGGAGAAGTCTGGTTTACTACCGACACGGTAGTGGACTGGGTAGATATATTCACCAGACCAAGATACAAGCATATCATCATGGATTCATTACGATATTGCCAGACTGAAAAGGGATTGATCATTTATGCATGGGTGTTGATGTCGAATCATTTGCACATGATTGTAGGCTCGGAAGGCGATGACAAGGTATCGGATATTATGCGGGATTTCAAGAAGTTTACGAGTAAGGAGATTCTTCGTACCTTGCAGACGGATTCGCAGGAAAGTCGTCGTGAGTGGATGCTTAATCGCTTCGAATATTCCGGTCGTAACGATAAGAAGATCAAGAACTATCGATTCTGGCAGGAAGGGAATGATCATCAGGAGATATTTCTGGTAGATTACTTTGATCAGAAGCTGAATTATATCCACAATAATCCCGTTACGGCTGAACTGGTTAATCGCCCCGAAGATTACCGGTATAGCTCGGCGATTGATTATGCGGGAAGTCCGGGATTGCTGAAAGTGATGGTGGTTTAGTTGATTGTCGGATAACAAATCCTGATAGTATTTAAGAGGTGGGATTGCAAATCCCACCGACGGTTCCGCAATTTTATACGGTATATCCGGAGGGACAAGGTATTACTCTTCCAATATTTAAAGGATTGCTCAGTAGTGGCGGCTTTTTTTCATCAAAAGAAACGAATGGCATCGGTCTAAACCTTGGTGTAGGCGCGGGCTTTTTCATACCTCATATATTCACAATTACCGCCCCTCTCCCTGAATTCAATGATAAATTTATTTATTTTTCAACTTATGGACATTGACCCTGTATTTAGTTTGAAATTATGTTGATAATAATGATTGTTTTCTCGATGATGTTCGTGTTTAATGTGTACTTAGTTACAATGCGCAATAAGATCCTAGACATCATGAAGAGAAACTCTGCAGATAAATACGAAAATCTCGCGGGTTTCAAGGATATGTATTATATATATAAGACCTTTAAGTATAGCAAGTCTATCACAGATAAAGAACGAAATATACTTAAGATATATTTTGCGTTGACTGTAATAACCTTGATACTGTATTTCTCTTTTGCTGTTATGATTTTTACGATTGATTGGTAGATTTATAAGAAAATGAAAGATAGCTGTAGATTGTCTGAATCAACCGTTTTTGTTTAATGGCTTATAGTTTAGATTGTTACTCTATATGTTGGCGTTTTTATATAAATTAGGTGCTTTATTGGCTGTTAATCTTTTGCTCTGTTGTAGAAGACAAATTGGGAATTCTGTTTGACGAACTTTAAAATGTAAACTAATGAAGAATCAGGGGTTTGTATCAAATTTAAAACTCTTTCACTTTGTATTGGGTGATATGTCAGTTAGGTTTGAGTTCGTTGAGAATATTACAGTAGATAGTATGAAAATAGCTGATGTTCTTGATAATATTGAACATCAGCTAGAATTAATAGAAGCTCATCATATCCAACGTAATGCTGATAGCATTTCTTTTAAGAATTCATTTTTAGAAAGAGGTTATGGCTCCTGTCGCACCGGATATGAAACCGTAGAATAGTGATGTATGGTTAAGGCGGAATTGCATTCCGCCTTTCCTGTGCTATAAGGAATTGCATTCCGAAAACAAATAGACAGAACATTTGATGCGTTGCTAAAATGCTTATTTTTATAGCGGAATAAGTTGGTTGTCGGATTATAAATCCTTTTAGTAACTAAGGGGCCGGAATACAATTAGCTATGCTGAACGCTGTTTCCGCCCTGACGGTTCCGCAACTTTCTACGGTATATCCGGAGGGACGGGAGTAAAATCGTCTGTATATAAAGCCCTGAATTAGTAAATGTGTGCAGGATTAATTTGAAACAAGCTGCTCTTCTTCTTTCGGTATGCTTTGACTGATTTTGTACAAGCTGAAATACTGACCATTCGAGATTAGGCTTGATGATTTGGGGATAGAAATATCTTGTTCTTTTGAGGGAATCAGAAAAAACACATCGGCATAGTTGGGTATTTCCGTTTGTTTAAGTCCGGAGGGTAGTCCTACTTTTGTTCGTAATGTCCAGGCAGTCCACCACTCCAGTCCATGTTGGGTGATGATAATGGTTTTTGCCGGGTGTTTTATAAATCTGCTGAGATCGGACAGCTCGTTTAGCTGTTGCACGGATAAAACGGGATAACGTTTGGGCAAGGTAGCCACTGTGAGCAGGATAAACAATGAAAAAACAACAGCAGTAGTCATAGCGGTCTTACGGGGGAGATGATAAAGCGCATATATAAGAATGATAGACAAGGGGACTAACGCAATAAACAATAATCGCTCATAAATATCACGAGGAAGCAGAGGGCTTGTTAAACATATGTACCAAAGAACGATAACCAATAGGATTTTTCGTTCGTTTTTGGTAAGACATTTCCGTATCCTAAAATAGACAACAACTGACAAAATACTCAGAATATTTAGAATAACAAAAAATGCCAACCGGGGTCCGCTTAAAAAGGGTTCGCCTTTCACTAAAACAACAAGTACGGAATTCTTCAGCGACAAGAGGAAATTTCCCAACACATTGCTCATGTGCTCGAAACGTTGAGTGTCAAAGTAGAATACAAGCAAAGGAAGGGCAACAACAATAAGTCCTGTTACCCATAGGACTGTTCTGCTTTCTCTCTGAATTCTGCCTGTTTTCGTTAAATTCCTCATATAGTCGATAGCAAAAACCATTATGAGCAGAATGAAGAATATGAGTAAAGCTGAAAAACATCCGAAGTGGGTGAGAACTGTCATTAGTGCAAAAAGAGCAGAAAGCATCAGGAAATAAACTTTGCTGTTTATCAGATAGCTTCGAAAAAAATAAAGGGTGGAGTACAGAAATAATATTCCAAATGCGTTTTTGTGGAAATCAACCCCCAACAATACAAGTATAGTAGGGTTTAAAACCGAGAAAGCCAGAAGCACAAGAATGAAGAAGCTAAAGCTCCGATTTTCAATTAATGACCGAATAAGATAAAATACTGGGACAACAATTAAAGAGGGTAAAATAACATTGGTCAGTTTGCATGCCAAAATAACTGATTCGTCAGCAGAGAGAGTTGTGCAAATCAAAATAATCTTAGCAGCCAGGGCTTCAATCCAAAAAGTCAGGGGCATATCCTGAAATCCCAGAGCGCCTGTTTCCATAAAGTGACGAACCTGCAAGGGGTAATACATACCATCAATGCCGCAAGGAAGTTCAGAGCTAAAATTCGATAATCCTCTCAGTATTACCGAAGCCAAGAACATTAATCCCAGTGCCAGATAGTCACCAGAGCGAACGAAGATGTTTTTTGTGTTCATAATTTAAGATTTAAGGGGGTGATTATATTTTTCAGAATGAAACAATCCTGGATATGGACAATGAAATACCCGCCCAAGTGTTCCCGGGTAATCTTTAGGAGTTATCAGTTATAATAAATCAGGCTTTTCTACAAATTATTCCGGATTATACTTTGGCGGTAATTTATTCTCAATGGTTTTGAGAAATGAGCTTCTATAGGTCTGGCTTATGGGAAGTAGCCGGTTGTTAATTTTCACCCGGTTATGCTCAATACTTTCAATTTTATTGATGGCTATCAGAAAAGACTTGTGTATGCGTTGAAATCTCGACGATGGAAGCATTTCTTCCATATTTTTAAAGCTTTGCAAAGTCATGATTTTACGCGAATCTGTTACGATCTGCAGGTAATCTTTCATCCCTTCAATATAGATAATATCACTCAGATCAACCCGTTCCAGCCGATACTCTGTTTTGATAAAGATACACTCCTGAGAAGTCGATACAGGTTCGGCCACTTTTGAGCGGGATTTTCCCAGCACTTTATCAACAGCCTGAACAAAACGTTCGAACGAATAGGGCTTAAGCAGGTAGTCAGTCACATTAAGATCGAATCCTTTCAACGCAAATTCTTCGTAAGCAGAAGTAATGATAACCTGAGCTTCAAGGTTAATGGCTTCGAGGAACTGGATGCCGGTAAGCTGTTCCATCTGAATGTCGAGGAATATTAAATCCACGACATTTTGTTTAATGAAAAACATAGCATCCAACGCATTGTCAAACGTTTGCAACAATTGCAAACCTGGGGTTTTTTCCACAAACATCCTTACTTTGGCAAGAGCAAGGGGTTCGTCGTCAATGGCAATACATTTAATTGGCATGGGTATCGATATTGAGTTCAACCATAAATTGGCCTTGTGATTCAGTGATTTTCAGCAAATGCCTGTCTGGGTAGATGATAGCAAGGCGTCGCTTTACATTCATGATACCAGTACCTCCTTGTTGGGATTTTTGCACGACCGTTTTTTCTTCGAAATAGTTGGTGATGACGAAATGTACCCAATTCCCTATTGTCTTAAAACGAATGGTGAAACCGGAATTTGGCCCCTGAAAGGTGGAATATTTAAAGGCATTTTCGATAAATGGAATAAAGATAGCAGGTGCTATTTTCAGGTTTGAAGTGTCACCCTGCATATCAAGCTTTATCAGTTGCGGATCCTTTATCCTTAGCCGGTAAAGTTCGACCAGATTTTCTATATAGCCGATCTCCTTAGAAAGATCAATATATTCCGATACCGTTTCATAAGACATATAGCGCATAATCTCGGACAATTTAAGGAGCGCATTGGAGGCTTTGTCAGGATCCTGATAAATCAGCACATCGATATTATTGATGGTATTGAACAGAAAGTGAGGATTGACCTTGCTTTTGAGCAGGGCCAGTTCACTTTCCAGATTTTGTTTTTCCAGCATTTCTTTATGGTTTAAAGCATCAAACCAATTGATGATAACCCTGAAAAAAGATCCGAACGAAGCCGAAAAAATCATGGCGACAGTTCCACTGAGATGCATCTTTAATGAATAGATGTCGTAGAAATTTTCGAACGATCTATTAAATATGGCTTTGTTAAGCAGCAAAGCCGTATATCCGAAAAAAGGAAGGATAAGTACAGCCAATGCCGCCAGGATAAAAAAATCGGTAAATTTCTTTTTCAGAAGAAATGCCGGTACAATAAAAAAATAGAACAGGTAAAACCCTATGGACAGAAACAGCAAACTGATTACATAAGACAACAACATTTCCGGCTTTGCCAGTTGATTGAAGTTGTTTATATTGATAAAAGCCGCAAAAAGCCATGTGAAAAGATGGAGATAGATAATTGCTTTACGTTTCATACATTCACTCCCTATTTGACTTAACTAAGGTATTAGCAACATGTTATTTCAATTGCAAATATCAATCATTTATTTCTGTTGAACAATAAAACTATACAACCTGATAAGATTTGCCGACGATATAAAAGGTTTTATCGATATGATGATAGACTGGTGGATGATTGTATTTATTATACAGAGCAACTCCCTATTCTACAAACAAATCGGCGCTCACCGTTATTTCGCCGCTTAAAAGTGGCGAAATGAGTGTCCGAACAATTGATGAGGGGGCAATGGATGAGAAAAGCGGGATGAATTTCTCCGAGTATATGGCGATACTCTCAGAGCATTTATGCAAACGATATCGTGTATTTCGATCCGTTTATTGAGTAGCGTCTTGATGGCCTCGAAAAAGTAACCAACTTGTACGAAAGTATTCGTAGCAAAATACATGTCGATAAATACGAAATGCTCAATCCTCTTGTACAATCTGTAAAGGATATGGCTGTTCTCACCTACAATCTCAATTCTTTTGTTGGCACATCCGTACATAAATGGAACTGCACTGAAGTTTACCGGCTTGAAGGTGATGCCAACTGGAAAATCATTCAAATTCGATGTAAAAAGCCAGTAGCAATGGAAACCTAAATTTGTCAAACATAATTCCATCTGTAGGACTTTCATCATATTTACATTTCATTCATCTTCTGGGCGTTTTTTTAATCAGTTGTCTTACTTCCATGAAAATAACACATCCTTTCAAAAGGTTAATGTAAAGGTAGTTTTATCAGAAGTAGAATGCGCAGTAATGAAACCGCCGTGCAAATGCATAACCTGGCGCGAAAGGCTCAGCCCTATGCCCGACCCGTTTTCTTTTGTGGTGAAGAAGGGTACGAAAATCTTATCAAGATTGTCGGGACTGATGCCCGGGCCGTTATCCGTAAGGTGAATGCAGAATTTACCCTGCGGATTAATGGTGGTATGTAATACAATTCGACGATCCGACGTTTCGCCGAGGGCATCTATTGCATTGTTGAAAAGGTTTATAAGTACCTGCGAAAGAAGCTTCTCGTCGCCGGGGAAATCGACAAGCTGCTCGGCGCGTTGAATGCTGAAGTTAATCTTTCCATCTTCCAGCCGGGGCCTCATCAGCATGGTCATACGGTGAAACCAACCATCAATATTTATCGGGGTAAAAACCGGACGTGGAATACGGGTCAGTTTCCGGTAATTATCCACAAAATGCAGCAGCCCTTTGCCGCGTTCTTCAATCACAGAGAGTCCGTGTATGGTTTGTTCAATATCCTTCGAAGTGAGCCCTTCGGGAGTGACCGTTTTCCCTTCGCGGATAAAAAAACGGCCGAGCGTATTGCTCAGTGAGGTGATGGGAGCCAGCGAGTTCATCATCTCGTGGGTGAGCACGCTGATGAGTTTTTGCCACGTATCGAGTTCGTTTTCCTCCAGCTCTGTGCGGATGTCGGTCATCGAAAATATGCGGTATTGGCGTTCGGCAAATCGCAACTGCGCCGCTTTGATCGAAATCTGGCGGATCCCGTTATTATCGGCGAGTTTGAGGATTTGGGTTTTTCCGGAAGAGAGTTGTACGATAACGTTAAACAGAGGTTCGTTTTTTTGACGGAGCAGGTCGATATGCACCAGATGTGGCAATCCGATGATCATCAGCGCCGCCTGATTAATCTGTTCCACATAGCCTTTCTCGTCAATCGCCATCAGCCCCGTGGCCGAACTTTGCATCAGTTCGTTGAGGAAGCGCTCGTTCTCTTCGTTTTTTAGCTTTATACCGGCGATGTAGCTGTTGATGCGATTGAGGCTCCGGTGCAGGTCGTTGATGGCTTTATTGCGGATGGTTTCGGGAAACTTCAGCGTGGAGTCTTCGTTTCGGATGGCATCGAAGAAATAGGCCAATTTGCGGTTTACTCCATTTATATAATAAACCAGGCTGAAAACCGTCCACAGCAGAAGCAGCGCGCAGATAACCGCAGCAAAAACCTGCTTGTAAAAAACGGAAAGGATTAATCCTGCCGCGAGCAGAGCCACAAAAGTGATGCGCAGGACGATATTGAGGTTGAATGCTTTAATGTCCATAGCGGCTTATTTTATTGTAAAGCGTTTGACGCGAAATGCCCAGTTCGGAGGCTGCGGCCGACAGATTTCCATTATGCCGATCCATGGCCGCTTCAATCAGTTGCCGCTCCAAAGCTTCGAGCGTAAGGGGAGCCGATGAGGTGCCGACCGGGCAGCGAAGGTTGAAATCGTCGGGAGACAGATTTTCGCCTTCGCAAAGAATGACCGCCTTTTCGATGGTGTGCTGGAGTTCGCGTACGTTTCCCGGCCACGGGTACTTCATCAGTTTTCGGATGATCTGCGGGTTGAGCCGCAGGTTTGGCTTTTGGTATTTCTTCGCAAACCGTTTGAGGAAGAAGCCGGCCAGCAGCTCGATGTCGTCACCCCGTTCGCGCAAGGGCGGCACCTCGATGCGGATGGTATTGATGCGGTAAAGCAAATCCTGACGAAACAACTGTTTTTCGACCAAAGCGTCGAGATTGGCATTGGTGGCCGTAATCAGGCGAATGTCTATTGGGACAGGCTGATTGGCGCCAAGTGGAACAATCGCCCGGTTTTGCAGCGCGACCAGCAGTTTGGACTGCGAAGGCAGGGGCAGGTTTGCAATCTCATCGAGGAAAAGCGTTCCGCGATTGGCCAATACGAATTTTCCGGTGCGGTCGTCCCGGGCATCGGTAAAAGCCCCTTTTTTATGGCCGAAGAGCTCGCTTTCGAACAGGTGTTCGTGAACGGCTCCCATGTCCACCGTCACCATCAGCTCTTTACTGCGGTTAGATCGTAAATGTATCTCCCGGGCAATCACCTCTTTCCCGGTGCCGTTCTCTCCGGTTATCAGCACGTTGGCGTCGGTGCGGGCCACCTTGTCGATGGTTCGCAACACTTGTTGCATGACCGGCGAGGAGCATAAGAGTTCGCACGGTTCTGGATTCAATTCATTCTTAAGGCTCTGCTCGCGCTGTTTCAATGTTGCGATTTCTTTGCCCGAAGAGCGCAGGCGCATGGCCGAATGCAATGTCGCCAGCAGCTTTTCGTTTTCCCAAGGTTTTAATATAAAATCGGTTGCGCCGTGTTTAATCGCTTTTACGGCCAGCTCTACCTCACCATAGGCTGTAATCATAATTACTTCTACATCGGGATAAGCTTTTTTAATGTTATCGAGCCAGTAAATCCCTTCGTTTCCGGTATTTATCCCGGACTTAAAATTCATGTCGAGCAATACGATGTCGAAATCGGTTTTCTGCATCTCCGCCACAATCTGGTTGGGCGACGAGAGGGTAACTACCGTCTTGAACTCGAATTGCAATAGCATATTGAGCGCGCTTAACGCACTTTTATTGTCATCGACAACAAGGATTTTTCCGGGATTCATAGTTTTTTTTGTTATATCATCGGTGCGCTGCACCTTAACGTCTTCTTGCGATTAATTATTCTACAAATATTTTGGGTGCGCTGCACCTTTTGTCCTCGAACAATCTTAGCAATGTATGACAATTCAAAGCTATGAAATTTTTTGATTTGTTATTCGGTCTGTCAAAATATTTGACAATTGGGTGTCAAGTATTTTGACAGACCGAATAATACTTGCTGCTTTTAAATAGCTGTTTGTCAAATATATATATGTTTTGGCATGACATTTGCCAGATATTTGATAAAATAGTAAACTATCTATGAAGCATTGGTTTGTAATATTGATTTTATGTGGAACATCAATGATGATGCGGGCGCAGGAGGCACTCACCTATCACCAATGTGCCGAATATGCATTGAGCCATAATTTGGTGCTTCAAAACAGTAAGCTTGATGTTGATAAGCAGCGCGTAACCATGCAAAATGCCACGCAAAGTTTTTTGCCCCGTATTAGTACCGGTTCCTCTTATGAAATTAATAATGGAAAGACGTTAGATGCAACCACCAACACTTATGTTGTGAATAACCTGTTTTCGAATGACTGGTATCTGAGCGGAAGCATGCTGCTTTTCGATGGTTTCAGGCAGGTTAACCGTGTAGCCTTTGAGCAATTTAACCTCCGCTCGGAGCAAGAGGCTTTAAAGCAAAAGCAAAATGAGCTGATGTACAGTGTTTTGGAAGCATATACAGCCCATCTGCTTAATCTGGGGCTGGCCGAAGTACAGTTGGAGCAATATGAGCTCTCGAAAAAAGAGTATGAAACTGTACAGAAAAAGACAGAAATTGGCCGGGCAGCGGGAAGCGACCGTTACGAAGTGCAAGCCCGGCTGGCAAACGACGAATACCAATTGCTCCGCTGCCGGAATGCAGTGCAAAAATCGGAGTTTACGTTGCGAAAGTTGATGAACTTTCCGGCAGATTCGGACTTGCATATATCCGATTTGACGGAAGAGGCCGTGGCCGACCTTCCATTAACAGGCGACAATCTCTTAAATACCGCTGCCGATGTGCTTCCGCAGATAAAAATCCTGAACAACCGTTACGAGGCTGCGCGGCGGAGTGTGCGGATAGAGCGGGCATCCTATTCTCCCCAACTGAGCCTTTACGGTGGTTGGTACAGTGGTTATTACCAATCTGTTGTGAACGAAAACGGTAATGTGGCAGGATTTTCGGAGCAGCTGAAAGGCAACAGGCGGTTAAACTATGGCCTTTCGTTGCGGATTCCCCTGTTTGATGGTTTTAGCCGCCGAAACAGTGTACACATCGCAAAGATAGAATTGCAACAGGCGAAAAACAGATTGAGTGATGGACTGAAATCACTGAATTATGAAATACAGCAGGCGAATCGGGACTACGAAGCCGCTTTAAAGGAATATCAGGCAGCAAAGAAGAAAACCGAAAGCGAAAAAATAGCTTTTGAAGCGGTACGCAAAAAACGGGAAAAGGGATTGGCAAACATCATGGAATACTACGAGTCGAAAAATAATCTGGCTAAGGCACAGAGCGAGGTTTTGCGCACCCGGATGCAGACTTATATCATGCAGGCGAACCTCCGGTTTTATCAAACGGGAAGCATGATGACGTGGTAGTTCTTTCGGGATTAATAAAAGTAAAAAAACTATCAAGATTATGGACAGAATAATAGAAGATAAACGCCGGATAAAACCGAAACATCTGAAAATCGCAATTCCGGTTTTGCTGACTATTGGCCTGATATTGTTTATGGCTCTTCGCGACAAATCAGACACCTTTCGCATCGAAAAAGATAAGGTTACCATAGATCCGGTTACAAACGGAATGTTTCAGGATTATATACAGGTAGTAGGAGTTGTCGAGCCTATTATGTATATGTATCTGGATGCCATTGAAAGTGGCACGGTGAAAGAGATTTGTATCGAAGAGGGAAACATGGTGCGCCAAGGCGATGTGATTCTGCGCCTTACCAATATTAATCTCAACCTGAGCATTCTCGAAAGCGAAGCCCAACTGGCAGAGAAATCGAATTTCCTTCGCGAAACCCGCATCAACATGGAACAGCAGAAACTGACCCTGCAACGCGAACTGCTTAACCTCGATGTCGATGTGCAGCAAAAAAAACGAAAGGCAGAACAAAATAAAGCGTTGTATGCCGACGAACTTATATCGCGCGAAGATTATCTTCGGTCAAAAGAAGATTACGAACTTTCTCAAAAAATGGAAAAGTTGATGCAGAAACGCTACCTTCAGGACTCGATATTTCGCAGCAATCAGGTGGAAAAAATAAGCCAGAACCTTGCGAGTATGCAGCGAAACCTCGAACTGATCTATCAGCGGCAGGAGAATCTTAACGTTAAGGCGCCTGTAGATGGGCAGTTGGCGCTTTTGAATGCCAAACCAGGGCAAGCGATTTCGGTGGGGCAACGAATAGGCCAGATCAATGTGCTTACGTCCTTTAAAATCAAGGCCAAAATCGACGAGCATTACATCGACCGTGTCCGTAAGGGGCTTACCGCTTATGTGAGCCGCGAAACGGATACTCTTCAGATGGAGGTAGGCAAAGTATACCCCGAAGTCCGCGATGGCCGGTTTGAGGTCGATCTGTTCTTCTCCGGAAAATTGCCGGGAAATATTCGTGCCGGACAAAGTTATAATGTGGGGCTGCAATTGGGCGAAACCCAGCAAGCCATCATGATTCCCCGGGGAAGCTTTTATCAATCCACCGGCGGACAATGGATTTATGTGCTGGCAGCCGATGGAAAAACCGCTGTAAAGCGCAACATCCGCATAGGTCGCCAAAATCCGCGCAGTTACGAGGTACTTGAAGGCTTGCGTCCGGGAGAAAAAGTAGTCACCTCGGGATACGACCTGTTTGGCAAAAATGATAAGCTGGTATTAAAATAGCTGGGGTAGTTGCGAATTACAAGTTACGAGCGGATCTACAATTAGATTTATCGCAATATAATTTAATAAATAGCAAAATGAACATATTACTAAAATCTGTTTTTCGAAAGATCTTAAAAAATAAGGTCAATGCCATTGTCAATTTGTCGGGGCTTACCATCAGTATGGTTGCTTTTTTATTCCTGTTATCGTGGATTCGGTCGGAGGAGAGCTACGACCAGTCCTGGCCGACACACGACCGGATGTACAGGGTGGCACTTTCCCAATCGGGTAATGGTATCATAACCCAAAACACGGCCATGAATTATAGCGCGGTAGGCCCAACGTTGCGCAACCAGCTTCCCGAAATAGAGGCTACAACCAATATTGCGAAAGATGTAATTACTGTTTTTGCCGGCGAAAACAGCTTTCAGAACATCAATATGTTTTATTCCGACACTTCGTTCTTCAAGGTGTTTCAGCGTCCGATTTTATCCGAAAACCCGAAGTATATTTTCTCCGATATTCACGGCGCTGCATTGAGTCGCTCTATGGCTCAAAAGCTTTTCGGAAACGTAAATCCGCTGAACAAGAAATTCAAGCTTAACGAGGGCTGGGAGTTTTTTGTGAGCGCCGTATTCGACGATTTCCCCCCAAAAAGCCATATACAGGCGGATATGATTATTCAATTGAAATCGCTTTTCTATTACATGAATAATTTCAACAACGAAACTGGCATATTGGACGATAGCAAAATCGGGGAGATTAAAAATGGCGAGTCTAACGGAGACTGGGGAGGTGCATGGAGCTATACCTATATGCGCCTGAAACCGGATGCCGACATTAAAAATGTGGAAGCGAAGTATGCACAAGTCATAAAACCGGCAATCAAGCATATAACCGATGCCGGAGAAGTGGTGAAACTGATTTTTCAGCCGGTGGGCGATATTCACCTGAACTCGCACCTCGAAGGAGAAATCATGACAAACGGAAGCAAGTTCAGGGTGATGGCCTGCCTAGTGATAGGATTGCTCATCATGATTATCTCGTGGCTTAATTTCATGAACCTGTCGATATCCGATTATTTGAAACAAGCGTCGAAAGACAATATCCGGCGGGTAATAGGGGCAGGAAAAAGGGATGTCATGCTGCTGCATGCCATAGAAATATTGCTCCTTCACGCCGTTGCCGGAGCAATCAGTTTGGCTATTGTTGTCTCGTTGTTTAAGAACGGATTGCATGTTGCCGGATTTGACATTTCTCAGGTAAGCTTTCTGTATTTAGGGGGAATAACCGCCATATTAGTATTGATTGGCGCTTTTGTTTCAGCTCTTTATCCATTTTTACAGATTTATAAACCGCAACCATCCATTAGCTTCAAGCAAAAAACAATATTAGGGCGAAGAAGCCTGTTTTCGAGAGAAATACTGGTGGTATTCCAGTTGGCGACATCCATATTTTTGATTATCGCTACCGGTTTTATTTTTAAACAAGTGCAGTTCATGCAAAACCAGTCGCTTGGTATAAATCTGGATCAGACATTGGTTTCATTTTCTCCGATGACCATGATTAAAAAACCTGCCCGTGCGGAAAAGCTGGCTTCTTTCAGGGATGAGCTGAGGCGGATTCCGGAGGTTAAAGCCTTTACTACGGCTGAAACGGTTCCCGGAAAAGCTTTTGAAAGAAAAAGCAACGAAGTCAGCCTGATTGGCAAAGAGAGCACAAAAGCCAACTTCTCGTTAATCAGTATCGACCAGAATTTCGTTGACTTTTTCTCGATAAAAATGCTCGCAGGAACAAACTTTCCGTTTGCTTCCGGTTATGATGCCAACGAAGTAATTATCAACAAACAGGCTTGTGTAAAGTTGGGTTTTCAAAACCCGCAATCGGCGGTTAATTCATTAGTTACCATACAAAAAAATACTTACCGAATCGTTGGGGTGGTGGACAACTATCACCATCTTTCGTTGAAGGATGCTATTGAGCCGATAGTGTTTTTCAAAAGTCTGAGATGGAACAGGGAAGTGGGGTATTATTGCATTAAAATATCTCCCGAAAATATGAAAACCACCATGCAGAAAATTAAGAACTGCTGGAATCAGATCTATCCGCAAGAACCCTGTTTGCTCTCTTTATTGGACGATAATTTTAATGCCCAGTATGAAGAGGACATTAAGTTTCAACACCTGTATGCCTTCTTTTCGATACTGGCCATTTTTATTGCTTGTATGGGGCTCTTTGCCATGGCTCGGCTAACGGCCGAAAGCCGAACCAAAGAGATCGGCATCAGAAAAGTGAACGGTGCAAGGGTGGACGAAGTAATGATCTTGTTAAACAAAGATTTGGTGAAATGGGTACTCATCGCATTTGTCATTGCAAGCCCAGTGGCATGGTTTCTGACTGACCATTGGCTTCAGAATTTTGCTTACAGAACCGAACTTAGCTGGTGGGTATTTGTGTTGTCCGGCCTATTGACCTTTTTCATTGCTTTACTTACCGTGGGATGGCAAACTTACTGCATTGCAGTTCGCAATCCCATTGAATCACTCCGCTATGAGTGAGAATATTACTCGTAACTCATAACTTAATCAACCGCAGAGGTCGCAGAGTTTGTGGCAGAGAACCGCAGAGGATGATTGCTCGTCTACTCGTAACTAATAACTTGTAACTCGTAACTAAAAACTAAAAACAACAACTATGATCCGAATCAATCAACTTTCACGTGTATTCCGCACAGAAGAAGTGGAAACCACAGCGTTAGACAACGTAAGCCTGCACGTAAAAAAGGGCGAGTTTACGGCCATTATGGGGCCATCGGGGTGCGGGAAGTCGACCCTGCTCAGCATACTGGGCATGTTGGATAACCCCTCATCGGGCAGTTACCTTTTCGACAACACCGAGGTTGCCAACATGCGCGAGCGCCAGCGGACAAACATCCGCAAAGGGAATATCGGCTTCGTTTTCCAGAGTTTTAATTTGATCGACGAGCTGAACGTTTATGAAAACGTAGAACTTCCTCTTATTTACCTGAATATGAAGGCGGCAGAACGCAAGGCGAAGGTAGAAGCGGCTCTCGAACGCATGAAGATTGGCCACCGCAAGCACCATTTTCCGCAGCAGCTCTCGGGCGGACAGCAGCAACGCGTGGCTATTGCCCGTGCCGTGGTGGCTAACCCAAAACTGATACTGGCGGATGAACCGACTGGTAACCTCGACTCGAAAAACGGACTCGAAGTGATGAAGCTCCTCTCTGAACTCAACAAAGAGGGCGCTACCATCATAATGGTTACGCACTCCGACCGCGACGCCACCTTTGCACACCGCGTTATCAACCTTTTCGACGGAAAGATTATGAGCGAAGAGAGCCAGCGGGTTTTGGAGCATTTCGTTATGCAGTGAAAAACTTTCAGGTGTGAAATTTACAAATATGAATAGAACGCTGATTTTCGCTGATATAGCGGATTTGAAAACGGATTTGAATTCAACTACGTTGAATTTTTTCCGAATCGATCTATAATCTGCGATGCCAGAATCACAAATATCAGTCTCATATCAGTTCTATTCTTTTTTTGAATTCTTGGTTAGGAAATAAAATACAATTATACAATTAAATAAAATGACATATTATGAGAAAACTGTTTTTGTTATGTCTGCTCACAGTGGTTTGTGCGGCATACGTTCATGCACAAGAGGTTAAAATGTCGTCTGTTCCTTACACGATGCACTTCGAGAATAAGGCGCAGGACTATAAGGTATTGAGTGAAAACTCCATCCAGATTGCTGCGCCGGCTTACACCGATCTGTTTATATCGCCGGATGGCGGTTTTAAAACGAACCGGTCGCCGAGGTTGGTATTCACACCGGATTCGGGTTTTACACTTTCGGCAAAAATCAAGCCGGCCTTTAAATCGAAATGGGATGCGGGTGTCTTGATGATATTCAATGACAGCACGCACTTTGCGAAATTCTGTTTTGAGGCCGATTTCAAAGGTCAGCCAAGGGTTGTATCAGTTGTCTGCAATGACGTTGCCGACGATTGCAATTCGATGCCTGTCAATAATAACGAGGTTTATTTCAGAATTACAGGATCTACGAAGGGTAATACATTTACGCTTAGTTATTTAGAAGAAGGGAAAGGATGGCTTCCAATACGTTCCTTTAGGTTAAATAAAACTGAAAGCCTGCAAATTGGACTCTGTGCTCAATCTCCTACAGGGAAAGGGTGTAAAGTCGATTTTACGGATATAAATTATCTGCCTTTTCAATAAACTTTTTGATGACAATGAAATCACAAACGCCAACAATGGTTTATGGATTGGAAATCAGTAATATAAAACTAAGAATCGATATCATGAAAACTAAATTATTGAGCATTATTTGTGTTTTGTCATCATTTTGTCTGCAAGCACAAGAAAACAAGCCTATAATCGTGCAAACGGATAGCGAGCCGGTTGCTAAGGGCAAATTCGAACCGACATGGCAATCGCTCAGTCAATACAAGGTTCCGGAGTGGTTTCGCAACGCCAAATTTGGGATTTGGGCGCATTGGGGGCCTGCATGTCAGGCAGAGCAAGGCGATTGGTTTGCCCGATTTATGTATAACGAAGGAAGCGATGAGTATAAATGGTTTGTTACGCATTATGGGCATCCCTCAAAAGTGGGTTTTAAAGATGTAATTCATAACTGGAAAGGTCAGAATTGGGAACCCGATAAGCTTGTGGCACTATATAAACGAGTGGGGGCGCAATACTTTTTTGCCATGGCCAACCACCACGATAACCTCGACATGTGGAACAGCAAATATCAGGAATGGAATACCCTGCGCGTAGGCCCCGGAAAGGATATTATTGCCGGCTGGGCAAAAGCGGCTAAAAACCAGGGGCTTCCGTTTGGATTGAGTGTCCATGCCGCACATACGTGGACGTGGTTCGAAACTTCTCAGTGGTCAGATAAAAAAGGAGAATTTGCAGGTATTCCCTATGATGGCAAACTGACTAAAGCCGATGGCAAGGGAACTTGGTGGGAAGGGCTTGACCCGCAGGAACTTTACGAACAAAACCATCCGTTGAGTGCAGGAAACGACAACATCGAAAGCATTTGGAAGCCAGTATTTGATGAAGCAACTAAAACATGGAGAAGACAATGGGACTGGGAAAATGGGGCGTCAATTCCCTCTCAAAAATATTGCGAAAAGTTTTATAACCGGACAATGGATTTGATCAACCAGTTTAATCCCGATTTGCTTTATTTCGATGACGACGGTTTGCCGCTGTATCAGATAAGCGATGCCGGGCTGAAACTTGCCACCCATTTTTATAACCATAACATGGCCACCCACAAAGGTAAGCTCGAAGGTGTTTTGTTTGGTAAAAAACTAACCGCTGAACAGAAAAAATGTTTGGTCTGGGATGTGGAACGTGGCGCTACCAACAAAATAGAATCCGCCCCCTGGCAAACCTGTACCTGCATTGGCGACTGGCATTACAACAGGGCTTTTTACGAACAGAACCGTTACAAATCGGCAGCAACCGTCATCCGCATGTTGGTGGATATTGTGAGCAAGAACGGAAATATGTTGCTGAATATTCCTGTTCGGGGCGATGGCTCCATTGATGATAAAGAAGTGGTCATACTCGATGGCATAGCTGCCTGGATGGATGTAAACAAAGAAAGCATTTTCGATACACGCCCATGGAATGTGTACGGAGAAGGGCCTTCGGTCGAAGCTGCCGGATCGAAGGTGGTAGAGGGTTTCAATGAAGGTAATGCTAAATTGAACAGTAAAGATATTCGCTTCGCGCGGAAAGGGAATGTGGTTTATGCAACCGTGATGGGAGTTCCCGCTGAAAATATTTCGCTCAAATCGCTAGCGAAAAACGGCGGGGCATTAAAAATCAAGAATATTGAAATGCTTGGCAGCAACGAAAAACTATCGTGGGAGCAAAATCCGGAATCGCTGGTAATTCGAAAACCAAACAGAATTCCGAACAATATTGCAGTCGTATTTAAAATACAAACAAGATAAAAGGATGAAAAAGATTTTTGTACTGATTTTGGCTTCGGCTATTGGCTTTGGTTCAATATTTTCACAAACCAAAACAAGAGATTTGCATGTCACCTATATTGCGAATGACGGATTTATGATTAAAACAAAGCATCACAAAATATTAATTGATGCTTTGTTTACAGACGGATACGGGTATTTTGCAACTCCAACAAAGGAAACATTGAGTCAAATAATGAATGCGGAAGCTCCGTTCGACAGTGTAAACTTTTGCTTTATAACCCATTATCACAAGGATCATTCCGATTCGAAACTGATGAACGACTATTTAAGCAAATTCCCTTCGGTGAAACTGATAACCACGAAGCCAACACTCGTATTTATCGACGGGGAACAGTTTCGGTTTGTCAAATTGAAAAAACAATTTTGCGAGCTCACACCCGAAACGAATAAAAGCATCAAGCTTACGATTGACGATGTAACGGTGAAGGCTCTCGGGCTAAAGCACATGCCGTATTTCGAGGATGGTATTGATATAGAGCAATATATGAAAAATATCGGGTTTTATATCCATATGGATGGGGTCGGGATTTTTCATTCGGGCGATACGAAAATGGAGCAGTTCAAAGATTACATGGCAAAAAACGGGCAATGGAAAGAACCCGTAGATGTGGCTTTTGTCTATTACGAGCTGTTGAATAATGGCAAAACGGATTTGGATTACCTGAAAAAGACAATAAATCCCCGACACATCGTTGTCATGCATTTGCCTCCAAGCCTGTATGGGGAATGGTCAAAGAAAGTAGAGCAATTGAAGCAAGTTTTCCCCGGGATTACTCTTTTCAAGGATGTTTTGGATAATAAAACGATTGGATTCTAGCGGTTCTCCGAGTTTTTTAATAAGTGTTTATACAAAGTAGTAGAAAAATTCAATCTCCGACAAACGAAACGATAAGAATGGGTCATTGAGGATTGTAACTGAGTACATAATAAACCGCATTGGCAATGTAAATAACTAATTGACATGTTTAGAATCTATTTTATTACAGCTTTCCGAAGCCTATTGAAAAACAGGAGCGTGAGCCTCATCAATATCCTGGGGCTGACCATTGGGCTGACTGCCTTTCTGTTTATCCTTCATTACCTCATTTACGAAACATCGTACGACCGTTTTTTTGACGGCAGCGAGCGGGTGTATCGTATCAACATGTCAATGACCAAAGATGGTGTAAGTACCTACGAAGGCGCCCAGACTCCCCGACAGATGTACTTCGCGCTAAAGCAGGAACTGCCCGGCGTAGAAGCTAACACGCTCACTTACCTTGAACGTTGCCTTATCCGCAACGGCGTGATTGGGTATAGCGACCAGAACGTACTCTGGGTGGACGCAGGTTTTGAGAAGGTTTTTCCGCTCACCATGTTGCAGGGCAAGGCCGATTTCAAAAAACCGCTTACGGGAGTATTGTCTGCCAGCAAGGCCAAAGCCCTTTTTGGCAACGAAAGCCCGGTGGGTAAAATCATTAAAGTGAATGAGGGGATGCCCGTGGAGGTAACCGGCGTTTTTGCCGATTTGCCTTCGAACACGCACCTCGATGCCGAATATTTTATATCGATCAATACGTTTGTGTATTATAAGTGGATAGGCGAACAGGGTGACTGGAACTGGCCGGGCTGGTGGAATTATATCCGCCTGAAACCTGGCGTTTCTGCAGCAGAGGCCGAAGCCGGTATCAACGGTTTTGTGGACCGTCACATGGCATTCCTGAAAAAGGAGGGAAAAACCGCTCATTTCAAGCTTCAGCCATTGCCCGACCTGCACTTCCTTCGCGGGTTGCAGAGCGAGTTCGGAGCCGGTACCAATCCCAAATCGCTGGTCAACCTGCTTATTGTGGGGCTGCTCACTTTGCTCATCGCATGGATAAACTTTGTGAACCTCTCAACGGCCCAGTCGGTAAAGCGTACGCACGAAATCCTGATCCGGAAGCTCATCGGGGCTTCGCGCTTTCATATTTGGCTGCAATCGTTTGTCGAAAGTTTTATTATCAATGTTGTGGCTGTAATTCTGGCGTATGGGCTATATCTGGTTTTGATGATACCATTTGCGCATTTTTTCAGCCTGCCGCTTGGTCATGCCTATATTCCGGGCGGGAAAATCGCATTCTTTCTGGCGCTTGCGTGCCTCTCCGGAATTGTGTTTTCAAGCATTTATACTTCGGTAAGCATTTTTCGGATGGGAGCGTTCACCGGACGCAAGGAAGTGAAAGGCAAAAGCGGTTTCAAGAAAGGTCTGGTTATAGCGCAACTGGTTATTTCCATTGTTTTTATCAGCGGAACGATTATCGTGTTTAAGCAGATACGCTTTATGCAGAACTACCAGTTGGGTATGAAAATCGACCGCGTGCTAATCTTAAGCGGTCCGGCATCGACCAACATTCAGGGCGAAGGACGAAGAACGAAGTTCCTTGCGTTTCGCAATGAGGTGCTTTCCGATCCTCATTTTATCGCTGCAACTGCGACCATGAACGTTCCGGGACAGGAACCGCGTTGGAGCTCGGGTGAGTTCGTCCGTCCGGATGCAGGAGTTCAGCCGGGCGCGGTTTTCTGCACCAACAATGCCGACGATGGTTTTATTAACACCTATTCGTTGAAGTTGCTGGCCGGGCAAAATTTTTCCGTCACTCCGGCCAATAATGCCAATAAAATATTGATAAACGAGAGCTCTGCCCGAAAGTTGGGTTTTGCCAATGCTCAGGATGCCATAGGCAAACAAATCGTACCCACCGGCGACAACCGGAAGCCTGTCGAAATTATTGGCGTGGTGGCCGATTTTCACAACGAGGGGTTGCACAAGCCTGTTTATCCGATGGTTTGGAACAATGACCACCCCTACGAGTTTGGATTCTATTCCATTCGTGTAAATAACCCGAACATGCAGGAGGCGGTTGCCCAATTGCAGAAGATATATAAACGGCATTTTCCAGAAGATCCGTTTAACTATTTCTTTGCCGACGAATTGTTTAACCGACAGTATTTCTCCGAAGTACGTTTTGGAAAATTCTATATCCTGCTCACCATCCTGTCGCTATCCATTGCCTGTCTCGGTCTGTACGGATTGTTGCTGCATTACATCAACCAGAAGAAGAAGGAGATAGGCATACGCAAGGTCAATGGCGCACAGGTGTCGGAAGTAATGCTGTTTATTAACCGCAACTTCCTGCGTTGGACGGCCATTGCCTTCGTCATTGCCTGTCCGCTCGTGTATTGGATGATGAATAAATGGTTGCAGGATTTCGCCTACCATACCGACATCAGTTGGTGGATATTTGCGATTGCGGGGTTGGTTACGCTTTTCATTACCGTGCTTACGGTAAGCTGGCAAAGCTATAAGGCGTCGGTTTGCAATCCGGCGGATGCGTTGAAATACGAATAGTCAATAAGTATTTCATTGTCCTCTAAATATTGAAAAGACAGAACAATGGAAAGCGGTTGATAGAAAATCAGGTACTGTAAATAAACTGTACAACAAAATCAGCCCCCCCTCTTAGCGCGGGTTTGCAACCCGCGCTTTTTATTTAAACAGTCTGTGACTGTTTTTGAAGTTGCAAACTTCACACATAGAACCTCTTTTGTTTCGCTATCGCAGTTGCAAACTGCTCAAAACAGATGGTACGGGTTACAAACCCGCCTTCGTCACACCGAATGTATAACCGTTGTTGAAAAATGATGTATGGTCAAAGCGGATGTGTTATCCGCCTTTCCATTATTATAGGAATTTGAAATTCCGAAAACAAATAAGCAGAACATTTGAACCATTGCTAAAAAGCTTAATTTTATAGCGGAATAGTTTGTTGTCGGATTGAAAATCCTATTAGTAACTAAGGGGGCGGAATACAATTCCGCCCCAACGGTTCCGCAACTTTTTATGGTATATCCGGAGGTACGGGTGAGTGATCCGGATGGCGATACATTTACCTACAAATGGACGGCTCCGGCAGGTATTACCCTGAGCGCTACCAATGTGGCTAAACCGGTCTTCACAGCACCAATGGTGGATAAGGATACGGAATATACCTTTACCCTGGTGGTCAATGACGGTAAAGCCGATTCTCCGGCTGACCAGATTACGGTTTGGGTGAAGAACACAGGCGGCAGTGGCGTTCCTTACGTGAAAGCCGATAGTAAGCGTGTATCGCTTTATCCGAATCCGACCAAAGGCATCGTCTATGTAACCATCAACGATCCGTTTGCCAAGGTTACATCGTAATGGTCAATGACAGCCGCGGACAGGCTGTACAGGTCCTAGCCAAAGATAAATCGGTTACCCGCTTCAGCATCGACATCGGTCAGTGTGTAACCGGCGTGTACACCATCAGCGTGATTGCTAAAGAAGGCACATCGACCACGAAGGTGATTAAGAAATAAACCATCTTCAATCCATTAACCAATAGCGGCACTGAAAAATGCCCGGGAGTCACTCTCCCTCGCATTTTTCAGTGCCGCTGTCGCGTTTTTCAGTGTCTCCCACGCATTTCGGAGTGCCGCTCTCGCATTTTTCAGTGCCGACCATCCATTTTTCAGTGCCGCTGTCGCATTTCGGAGTGACTCCGGAGCGTTTTTCAGTGGCTCCCTTGCATTTTTCAGTGCCCCGCTCCTTCGTTCATATCGGTAGTTGAGTTTTCTTCCGGAAAGAAATGTTATTTTTGAAAGTCGGTCATGAAATCAAAAGGCTTGGTGTGTTAGGTTGATGGATTTTGAAGTTGATTCTTACACTAAGGTAAGGCCAGGAGGCCTTGATTTTCTGACGACGAAGGTGGAGCCTGTCGCCGAACGGCTGACTGCGGTTTTTTGAGTTTGTGGAGGTTTCGATAGGCTACGGGCAACAGGGGGTGATACACCTTACGGAGTTCCTCAAGGTCTTTTTATCTTTAAACCCTGAAATATGTATGATATGAATAAATATTGTTTGGTGGTCGTTACATTATTATTTATGATATTTCTTTCAGATTGTAATTCAAAAAAAAGTTTAGCACCTTCTGCTTATTCTTTTCCATTAAAGGACCTGGATTTAAATGAATATTCTGGGAGATGTAATAAGACTGTTTATGAGCCTCTTGAGTTTTATGTAACCCATAATGATAAACGTTATAACTTAAATAATTATGAATTATTGATTAGAATTGAGGGACTTATTGCATATAAGGGAAAATATTGTCCCTTAATCAAGGTTGATAACTTACCAATTTGTATCGATAATAACCTTACCCAAATCTCAACAATTGAAATCAATGCGATTGATTCAAGAAAAAAGATGGTATATCTTTGGAATAAAAAAGAATCCTATTGCTTGTTAGGCCATCGTAAAATTCACATTAAGCTAAATTGTGATGAAGATGACAATTATCAAATTAAATTTGACAATCAATTATTCTACTGGTAACTTCCCCTCGTTGATCGTAGGCTTGTGGAGGTAGTTTGGCGAAAGCTCTGCTTTCGTCATTGGTAAAAGCCAGCCTCCAGGCTGGCAAGAGTCGCTGCAGCAAAAACAAGAAAGCAGTTTCAGCAAAAAGTGAATATCTGAAGCTGCTTTCTTGTGTAGGAATAACCAATCTTAGAACTTTATTTCTGGTCAGGATTGTGTCTTCTGTTCTCTGTGAAATAGAATCATTTAGCCCGTTGGATATGAAAGTTGAAATTGATATCGCCGAACGTGCTCCACAATCTCACCCAGATGGGAAGCAACATCTCCGTTCCCCGGGTAGAAGTGATATCGCCCAGATCAATTATGGTTTGTTCTCTCCAGCCAATTGAGATCAAAAGTTCCTTCACCATCGCTTTCGCTTCCTGGTCGTTTCCACTCACAAAGACATTGTGGTCACCGGGAAGTAAACCGGGGTTCATTTGAATATATACATTCATCGTATTCAGGCTCTTGACCACTTTAAGACCGGGGAATCGGTTCTGGATCTGTTCTCCCAATGAATCCGTATTGCAAACAAACAAAGAGGGGGGCAACCCTTTAGAAAAATCAAGTGGATTCGAAATATCCAGCAATACTTTTCCATCCATTGCGGCCTCACCAGCCAGCTCTAACACTTCCAGTGAAGCAATCCCACTTGTCGCATTTATGATCAAATCCGCTCCTTTTACCGATTCGGAAAAGGTCACCAGGCAGACTTGCGGATTTGCCTTGTGCCATTCAGAAAAAGTGATACCTGTCATCCGGTCAGGTTCTGTCCGGGAAAGAGTCGCGTCCGGATTGCGGGTACCCATAGTCACTTTATGTCCCAACTCCACGAGGCGCTTTGACACGGTCTGACCAACCATTCCTGTACCTAAAACTGTAATGTTCATGGCCTTTGAATTTAAATGATTAGATTCTGTAAATAAGACTATTGCGTGTGTTAAGTTGTAACATTACCCAAAGTAAAATGTTCAGGAATTTATGGCTTGAAATCTGCCCTCGTTGATTGTAGGCTGGTGGAGGTAGTTTGGCGAAAGCTCTGCTTTCGTCATTGGTAAAAGCCAGCCTCCCGGCTGGCATGAATAACGATATTCCGTCTCATTGGATATAAACCATAAAAGTTGTAATACCGTCAGGACGTTATCTGTAAATACATAGATGGGAAGTTCATTATTGAGCTTAAGTATTGTAATTGTAAATTCTGGTAGTTACTCAATCAAGATTACACTAAAACCTTTTCTGGTAAGAAATTGACATGTTCAGTTGATTCCCTTTTTGTCCGGCAATATATTCCTCATTCAACCAGGAAGCTGATACGGATATGATATTTAACTTCCTGATGCTTCGTTTATATCCGACAGATACTTTTTTTGAAACCAGATTAACGGATTCTTTATTAAAGGCAAGCACTACGTTTTCGTTGTCAGGAGAAAGGCCATACCCCACACTTCCGTAAAAATAATCATCTGTTCCACCAAAGTAATAACGCATAGTTCCGGTGTAGGAATGAGAAAGACTCTTTTGGTCGGGCACAAGGGTTACCCGGCCGTTGAACCAAAAGTTTCTATAATATTTCGAGAGTCCGACGACATAGATCCACGCAGAGCTACCAAACTTTAAATGCCGGAAGCCTAATTCAGCTTCAAAACTTTTGGGCAATATTCCATACAAAGAAGCTCCCATTCTGAATCGGGGAAATACCGATGTCATGTCTGAAAAGCCGATATTAGTGTATGCATATAAATCCTTCATTAGATGAGGATACGCATCTATTTCCCCCTGAAAGGCAGTCTTTCCGAACCGTTCACCACGATTTATCCTGCCTGTTACCGAACCTATTGATGTGAAGCGGGTATAATCAACATTAAATATATGCCAGGGGGATTTGTGAAGATAATCTCCATATCCTTTATCAAACCACGTAAAATCATATCCGACACCGACTTTATTTAGCGCCGCTGCATCACCAATATCAACGATTAGTGATCTTGCATCCAGATTTGAAGGGTCTTTTTGCAGGATTGCCTGAGCCACTTGATAAGCCTGGATGTATTTTTTATCAGCTTTTAGTATTTTGATCTTTTTAATCAGCAAGCTTGAGGACTCCGGATGATATTGCAACCCCTGATTACAATAAGTTAAAGCATCGGTATAATTGTCGTTCCAGTATTCCAGGTCAGCTAAGGCCGAAGCTGCGTCTTCATAATCAGGATTTAACTTTAATACAGTCTGTAATTCAATCCTTGCACTATCGATCTTCCCACTCCAGGTATAAATACGTCCCAGAAAAGTGCGGATATCGTTATACTGAGGACTTAATTGCAATGCCTGACGTGACAACCTGATAGCAAGTGGATAATCTTTTTTGTTGAAGGCTGCATCTCTTGCTTGCTGAAACAGCTCATCTGAATTAAACTGTTGCTGAGCAAAGCCTACGGAACAATAGAATATTGCAATACAGGAGAGGATTAATCCATAATATTTACTTCGATTATAGCTGAATATATTCATAGAATGACATGTTTAGTAGCGAATACAACGGTTTCTGGTAACGAAAAGCTATCAATATTGCTTCAATAGGTTTTCAGGTAATAATGTTTTTTGATCTATCATTTCTTTATTTCGCAGAATAAACTGATTGAGTAAACGCTGCAACTTATCTGACTGGATTACATCTTTAACAGGTTTAAGCCCCATATTCTCCGAAAGTTTAAAGACTTTACCGGCGCTCAACATATAATCCCCCGAAATGAATTCATTTACTCCCTCTTTGGTCTGCATCAGCGGATAATTGTTTCTATTTCTAAAGAAATGCGCGGTATCAAGTCCGGCTCCCAGCCAACTCACAAGAGATGGGGCCTTAATACGATACTGCTTTTTTTGAAAAGTTAAAATAGTAGGGGAAATATCCAGATGAGAAACTACTGCCGGAAATTTCGAAGCTTGTTTCAATAACGGACTATAAACAATTAAAGGAACATGATATCTGTCAATCTTTGTGCTAAGCGGAATATCCGGCATCCGGTGATCTCCGGTAATGATAAAGATCGTATTTTTAAATGAAGGCTTTAATGAATAGTTTCTGAAAAAACAGCGCAATGCGTCGTCTGCATACAAGATACTCGCATACTGTGGTTTGTACTCCCTGTGCTGTTTTACAGAGGATGCATCAAGTTTCAATTCCTGTATTCTTTTTTCAAATAGAGCATTATATCGCTTCTGATCGTTCACCAGGAATGGATTGTGTGTCGCAAGCGTTAGCAAAACACTGACTCTGGGCTTGTTTTTCGGTTGTTGATCCAGATTACTGAGGTAAAATCTGAATAATTCCGAATCTCCATATCCCCACGAAGAAGCCGTTGAATTTGATGGCAGCTTTTTATACGAACTGTCAAAATTATACTGATCATAGATGTGACTGATCTTCTGTTGCTTCAGGAATAGATTCATGTTGTCAAATTTTGAATCTCCGCCATAATAAAATGATGACTGGTAGCCATTGTCAGCAAGTATTCGCATAAGACTCAAATGGGATGGCATTTGATTGCCTGATTCGGCAAACCCGTTTGATCCATAAGGTAATGACCCTAAAATAGAAGGTAACGCCTCAAATGTACGCCCTGCAGTACTCAAACAATTTTCCCAATAAAGACTGTGCCGCGATAAAGAATCAAGGAATGGGGTAAAACTCTGCAAATAAGAATTATCGTTTGAAAAAGCACGTCCTAATCCTTCGACAATAATAAAGACGTAATCGGGAGCCGTTTCGCTTTTCCGAATATATGAAGAAAATACATCTTTTGTGCTATCGACATGCATAAAGGCATATTTCCCGGGATCTTTATATGTAAAATCATTTTCGATTTTCCCATCTGAATATTTAGCGTCAAGACTAATGTCTGAATTATTCCCTGAATGGAAAAAATAGTCAAATGAAGCGGCATAAAAATATGAAGATTTATTGGTCAGTAAGTTATTGTTGTATTCCGATCCAAAATCGCTTACAACCATACTCTTAGAAATGCCAAACAAAAAGAAAAGGATACAGAGAATAGGCAATCCAATGCTGAAGTTTGAAGTTACCCGCTTATAACGGGGTATGTAAACAAATGCAGCTATAATCACAGAGACACTCAATAAAAGGCTGGCTATACCCCACACGCTTATGGCTGCGCTTAAAGTTTGCTTTATTTCTCCGAAAGAGTAATGATAAGCATCTGCTCCTAACGGATTAAGAGCAACAGAAAAATATTTTACAAGCAATAAATGACAGACGCTGATAACAACAGGGACTAGAACAAGTAAGATTCTTGAAATCTTTGGAGCAAAATAATTCATCAAACATGAGGCTACCAACAAAAACACTCCAAACGTTGAGTAAAAACACAAATCAAAACAAAGCGCTGTTCTAAAAACCGGTACAAGGTTATCTTTCAGCCCAATATTAAACCGACTACCGGTAAATTCATAGATTCTCAGTGCTAAAATGAAAACAAAAAGAATTACCATATTTGTCGAGAAACTCTCCAGTAAGCTAACCAGACTATTTTTAGAGATTTGAGGATTAATGTTTGACTTCATTACAGAAGATTATTTGTTGAGGAAGTTACAATTGAGGTTCGCTTAAACGGATATCCGTATTGAAGCAAACCTTGTGCCTGTCCATTTTATATGAAGTTGTTTAAGTATAAGATATCGGTTTAGAACGTAAAATTGCTTCTGTAAACCGACCATCTTTCTTAATCACGATTATTTATATGTTTGATTTCTTTTTACTAGAGGAAAATCCGGTTCGCTCCATATTTCCCCATCCTTTTTCGCCTTTGAAATAAGAGATGTTCCCCAAAATGGACCAATAAACATTCAATGGATGAAAAATAAGAGGCTCAACAAAAGGGATCAAAAAGAGCTTAAGCTGATGCCGGACTTTATCATAACGATGAAAAGTTATCTCCTCAAATAAAAGAGCAGTACATGAAAAAGCAACGGAAAAGAGATATCCTAATGCAAAAAAAAGGCACAAAAACTTCCAGTTTAACTGGCCAATAATAAACAGAAATATAACGTAAGTTATTCCGATGCTTTCAAGAATCGGCGTCATCCATTCAAGAAACAGATAATAGGGATACGCTACGAGCCCCATCACTCCATGTTTCCTGTTTAAGAAAACATCTTTATGAAAATACAAAGTATCCATTACCCCCCTTGCCCACCGGTTACGCTGACGTTTGAGAACCTTTAGGGTTGAAGGAACCTCTGTCCAGCACAAAGGATCCGGAATATACTCTACCCGATGGCGGATTTTATGCTCATATGCATATTTTCGCATTCTCACAATAAGTTCCATGTCTTCACCCACCGTGTTACGGTTATATCCCCCGCAGTTTATCACAATATCTTTATCGAAAAGGCCTAAAGCTCCCGAAATAAGCATTAATCCATTGACCTTACTCAAGGCAATGCGCCCTATAAGGAAAGCGCGGGTATATTCAATTACCTGAAATTTTGCCCACAAGTTTTTGGGAACCTCAATATCAATCAGGTGTCCATTTTCAAGATGACAAGAGTTCGCGACACGGATAGCGCCTCCCGTAGCCAATACACGTTCATGTTCAGTTTGAAGGAAAGGCTTTACCAGTTTCAGTAATGCATCAGGAATAAGGACTGAATCTACATCTATGGCCACAAATAGCTCGTGGCGCGAAATGTTTATACCCGCATTGAGAGAATCAGCCTTACCTCCGTTTTCTTTATCTATAACCGTCAGAAAATGATAAGCCCGGTTAGTCGAGCGGTAAATTCCCCTTATCTGTTTGGTTGGAATCCGATAATTCACCACATAATCAACTTTCTCTAACTGGTATTCCCGGATTACTTTTTCCAGAGAATCATCTTTACTCCCGTCATTAATAATTATCACCTCAAAGTCACCGTATTGTATGGCTAACAAGGCTTTGATATTATCAATTATAGTTTTACTCTCATTGTATGCCGGAGCCAAAACGGAGATGCCAGGTGCATAGGGCGATGAAAGCAGAACACTGTAATCCACCATCTTGTTGGTCTTATTATAGTGTACAAGCTTATACATCGATAATAATCCCATCAGAAAATAGATGGAATAGATTACTATCGAAAAACTGATAAAAAAAGAATCCAGGAAGGTACTTACCATAGCCATTACAAAATGTGTCCGTCAGAAATATGTCTTACTATCTCCTCAAGGCCGTCAAAGTTTTCAATCGTATTAAGCAACTGGGAACGAAGGTGATGATCCAGACTCTGGATAATTTCAATGCGAATCATTTTATCGGGGTTCGCCATTTCATTAACCAGGAACTCCATCGCTTCGTTTGTACTCAAAAATGCAAGTGTGCGTATAATCTCGATTTTAAGTCTGGGTTCTTCTTTCCCGTAAATGTCAATTAAATTGGGAACAGCTTCGTTCATTTCAAAATCCCGCAAAGTCAGTATGGCCTGTTTCCGAACAAAGTCTTTCGTATGACGCAGGTAGGGGATCACCAGATCTGCGTTATTTTTTTGTCTGAACAAACGCGTCATTTGTAAAGCAAATGCTACGACAGAATCATTTTTCTCTGTATAAAAAACAGAAAAGTCGGGAGGTGGAATAGATTTCCGAACTATCAGATTGTAGATATGCAGTTGGTGCCATTCTGAAAGTACCCGGTTAAAGTTTTTCAGAAAATCCAGAGAATGATATTTATCCAGATAAAAAAAGGCCATTTCCGCCTCATTTCGTACTAATGGCATGTAGCAATCAATGGTTTGTCGGGCATATTCTTTGGCAGCTGTAATCTGCATGGCTGATGCTATCGGCAAATACCGAAGTCTGTTACTCCAAAAAATACTCCCTGATTTTTTTAAAACAAATTTGTTACAATCCAACTCATAAAATAGTCTTATGAGCTGTTGGGACTTCTTGCCGATAATACTTCTGTAGAGTAAAAAAATTTGTACAGTAACAATTTTAGGGGGGAGTTTTTTTAATTCAGCTACTGCAATTTTATCTCTGTTATCAATATACTGAAGGATGTATTTTTGAACTTCATCGGTATAATTCTGACGTCTCCGAGCGCGAACCTTAGAGAACAATCGCATATTTATGACAGCCAAAAAAAGTAGTACAATACTCATACTACTCAAAATAGCCATGACAATTAGGTATGGAAATAAAAATCTAAATATCGAGCCGCTTTCTTCCCTTAAATCAGCAGATTGAGAAATAAAGCTCTTACAAAGAGAATGAATAGGTGTCAGAAAACCTATGCCGGATGATTGGATAGGGGAAACAAGCCATTCATCAATCCGAATAACAAGAATAAAGAAAAGAATAAAAGCCAGAAAAAACGAAGATGCCATCATCCGCCTGTGAGTAATCATAGTTCTATTTACTTTCGGTTAATAATGGTTTTGATTCTCCAGATTAGGCGGTCAGGATCAACCGGTTTGTAAACGAAATCTTTTACCCCCAAACGAAATACCTGATCAATGACTTTCTCAGAGCGAATATCAGCATAAACCAGGATCGCGATATTCTGTTTTATCTCTCTGACCTTTGATATAAGTTCAAGACTATTCAGGCGAGGCACAAACAAATCTGTCACCAACACATCTGGCATCTTTGTTCTGATCAAGTCCATGCACTGATAACCATCTGTTGTTACTGAAACATCATATCCATACTTGTCTAATTCCTGCTTAAGCATTTTCACGAAAATCAATTCTTCGTCACACACTACTATTTTTATCATCTATCTCTCTAAATTAAAGGGGCAGCTTCTCTATTATTTTATACCCTTGTCGGTAAGGCTTAAAACGTGATCCCCAAAAATTACTCAAAAAAAAATAACCCTTATAAAAGCCATATTCTCGTTTTTAGGAATAAATCCATTGAGAATACTTGGAAAAAACAAAAATAAATATTTAGTTTGAGCCTGAGAAACCAATCTCTCCGTATCATGGTTAATATATCACAAATTCGGTCGTTCGCGTAGCATAATAACCCGCAAAAAAAATACCTCATGAAAAAAATAACATTTGATACAATTTCTGATGTTCTCCGCTTCGCCATTAGTGAAGAACAGAACGCAATAAGATATTATACACAGCAAGCGCAATCAACAACCAACTATGAGAAGAGGACTCTGTGGGAGCAACTTGCCACAGATGAAATAAGACATAAAGCAATCCTGTCAAATGTCCTTGAGCAAGAACTTTTGGGTGATAAGGAAATTAATCTGATAATAGATTTAGATCAAACTGAGATTTACCATTCTGAAGAGGTGTCAGATTTGAATGAGGTTATTTACGAAGCAATCAAAGCAGAAGAACAGGCCTGCAAAATGTATCTTGATCTTGCGAATATAACTGACAATGATCATATAAAAGGAGTGCTTATAACTATTGCCTCTGAAGAAAAGGCCCATAGAGATAGCTTAATAAATGATCTGAACATCCAGAAATAAAAAGATCCGACATTTCTATAATTAAGAATGCCGGATCTTGATATTATCCATAGACGAGCTTACTCTTGTTCTTTTTTACGCCCTAAGAATATATAACCTACGACTCCCAGTAGCAAAATAGCCATTGCAGCATAAGCGACTGTTTCAGTCAGGGTGATAGTTTTAGGGATAAATGTGAATACAATCTCGTGGTCACCGCCAGTCAATTGAAGAGCACGGAGGATGTAGTTTACACGTCCGATTTCCACCTCTTTGCCATCAACTGTTGCTTTCCAACCCGGATAGTAAACTTCACTGAATACGGCTACACCCGGAGTTGCTGAATGAGACTTATATACCAGTTTATTCGGCGCATAAGAGGTCAGCTTTACAGTAGAAGTTGAGTCATGAGCTGCTGTGGTTTTAGGCAGAACATTCTCAAATCGTTTATCCACAATAGCTGTTTTTACCGGATTGAAGTTGTTAAGGGCATCAATCTCCTCATCGGCATTGTTCACCCACTTCAATTCGCTGACAAACCAGGCATTACCCATCGCTCCCGGATTAGGCACAGCTACCTGACCTTGCTGAGTTCCCAGAATAAAATACTTCGTATTCAGCATATTCAATACAGGGATGCTATCCTTTTTATCCACAAAATCCTGGAAGGTTTTGTAATGCTGCATACGCATGAACTCCGGAGTCAGGTGGAAGTCAATCATATCCTGATAACGGCGTAATTTAGCAGCATGGTAACCGCCCACCGATTTGTGATAATAAGAAGTTGTAGCATCATTGAATGGATCAACCGTCATGTTGAAAACACGGAAATCCGGATCTTTATCCTGAAGGATTTGCTCATCGGCAGCTGTTTTCGGGAAAGGATTACTGATTTCTCGCGGATACATGAACTTTTCACTGTTCAGGTAACGTTTGTTTACACCACCCATATCGATCAGGCAAAGCAGGGCGATAAGACCCACCATAAGACCGCTTTTGATTTTATCTTTCGCAAACAGGAACATGATTACCGCTCCCACCAATACGACGATAAAACTCCTCCATGCATCTGCTGTGAATATAGCTTCTCGCACCGATTTCAGGTTTTCGACCACTGGTGCCAATTGCGGATTCATATTCACCTGCGGTAAAATGCTTTCCACCTCTTGCTGACTCAGAAAATCAAAGAACACGGTTGGCATCAATGCAAAAATCAAAGAAATACCGGCAGTCAACCCCAATGAAGTATAGGTCGCCTTCTTATTTTCAAGAAGGATAGACGGTTTCTCGATAATCTTCTTCAGTGCCAATACAGCCAGTAACGGTATCGTAAATTCAGCGATTACCAGAATAGACGATACGGCACGGAACTTATTGTACATTGGCATGTAGTCGAGGAAGATATTGGTAAACCACATCATGTTTTTTCCCCAGGAAAGGAAAATAGAGAGGGCTGTTACCACAAATAATGGCCAAGCAAGCGTACCTTCGACCACAAAAAGACCGAAGATAAACAAAGCTAAAACAAATGCACCGACATACACCGGACCTGATGTAAACGGCTGGTCACCCCAATATTGGTTTTGTTGGGAAAGCATTTCTGCATATTGTGAATTAAGCTTATCCTTAGCGATTTCATTTTGACCAAGAGCACCTGTAGCTCCACCTTTTACGTTTGGAATCAACAATGACCAGGTCTCACCTTTACCATAACTCCATTGTACGATATAATCACGCTCTAATCCCGATGCTGTCTGATTAGCTGTTGTGGCATTCTGGCCAGCGGGATTTGCAGGATTCTGAGCTTGAGCCTGAGCAGTTTTAGGAGCCGAGTGTGTCAGTTCAGCTTTTCCACGGATCGTCTGCTTACTGTACTCATAGGTATGATACAGGTTGGAAAGGTTGATACAAACACCGATAACTGCAGCAATGAGCAACGTAACGGTAGCTTTGAAGAAACGGGGCAACTCTTTCTGTCGAATGGCTTCCACAAAGAAAGAAACCACCAATGCAGCGATGACGAACATAAAGTAGTAAGACATCTGCACGTGGTTTGACAATACCTGCAAAGCCACAAACAGAGCAGCAATCACACCGCCCAGCCAGTAACGTCCTCGATAAGCCAGTATCACGCCACCGATTACAGGTGGTACATAAGCTAATGTGGCAAATTTCCAGATGTGTCCGGCTTCAATGATAATGAAAAAATAAGAGGAGAAAGTCCAGGCAATAGCTCCCAATACGGATAAATCGGTGCGAACACGCAACGATTTCAGCAGAATAAAAAAGCCGATCAGCATCAGGAAAATGAGACTCGCCGGTGATGGAAGATAAAGCATCAGCAACTGGGTCACGTTGCGGAAAAGGTTAGCCGAACCAAAGTTGGGAGACATCTGGTAAGTAGGCATACCGCTGAATACGGTTCCGGTCCAACGGGTTACTTCGCCGCTTTTGGCAAAATATTCACCTATCTCATGACCGTTGGCAAGTCCCTGGCGGGTATCCCCCTGGAACAAAACCTTACCATCGATAATATCGGAGCCGAAATAGCCGATCGATATCACCATAAAAACCACAATAGCCGCCAGATAAGGCCATAGTTTTTTGAAATCAATCTTATTCATGGAATTAATTATAATTTGAAAATTTGAGAATTTGAAGATTAGCAAATTATACTACCGTGAAAACAAGAAAGAGACACAAAGCAGGTAAAGCATCAATTTATTTAATGCAAAACCATCTTTGTGTCTCTTTGCTTTCAATTTCTACCAGAAATTAATAACGGTAATGTTCGGGTTTGTACGGACCATCTGCCGAGATGCCCAGGTATGCAGCCTGTTTTTCAGTCAGGGTAGTCAGTTTCACACCGATTTTTTCCAGGTGCAGGCGAGCCACCTCTTCATCCAGCTTCTTAGGCAACACGTAAACGCCGGTTGCATAGTTGTTGGTGAAAAGTTCAATCTGAGCCAGAGTCTGGTTGGTAAACGAGTTACTCATCACAAACGATGGGTGGCCGGTTGCACAGCCGAGGTTCACTAAGCGTCCGTCTGCCAACAGGATAATTGAGTGACCTTCGGGGAAGAAATATTGATCAACCTGAGGTTTGATGTTGCGGGCTTTGATTCCCGGATATTGTTTCAGTTTTTCAACCTGAATTTCATTGTCGAAGTGGCCGATGTTACAAACAATAGCGTTGTCTTTCATCTTAGCCATGTGGTCGATGGTAATGATGTCGCAGTTACCGGTAGTGGTCACGTAGATATCACCTTCTGCCAGCGCCTCTTCCACAGTAGTTACGCGGTAACCTTCCATAGCAGCCTGCAATGCGCAGATCGGGTCAATCTCGGTTACGATTACGCGGGCACCGTATGAACGCATAGAGTTTGCGCAGCCTTTACCCACATCACCGTATCCGCATACAACCACCACTTTACCTGCCAGCATAATGTCGGTAGCGCGCTTGATACCGTCAGCCAACGACTCGCGGCAACCGTACAGGTTATCGAATTTTGATTTGGTAACCGAGTCATTTACATTGAAGGCAGGGAACAACAGTTTGCCTTCCTGCATCATCTGGTACAAGCGGTGAACTCCGGTGGTAGTCTCTTCAGATACACCACGGATTTCCGGCAACATAGATGACCAGATGGTATTATTTTCTTTGAGAACGTTTTTGAGGATTTTGTAAAGTTCCGCTTCGTCTTCTCCACCGGCTACTTTGTCCAGTATGGCAGCATTTTTCTCAGCTTCATATCCTACGTGAATCATCATGGTCGCATCACCTCCATCGTCCACGATCACATTAGGACCTTTACCGCCCGGGAAACGCAATGCCTGAAGGGTACACCACCAGTATTCTTCCAGTGTTTCACCTTTCCATGCGTAAACGGGGATACCGGCAGCAGCGATCGCAGCCGCAGCGTGATCCTGAGTCGAATAAATATTACAGCTCACCCAACGCACTTCAGCGCCAAGTTCTACGAGGGTTTCGATCAATACGGCAGTCTGGATGGTCATGTGGAGTGATCCCATGATACGAGCGCCTTTCAATGGTTTCTCCTTGCCGAATTTTTCGCGCAAAGCCATCAGGCCGGGCATCTCTACCTCAGCCAATTCGATCTCTTTTCTTCCGAAATCGGCCAGACTCATATCGGCCACTTTATATGGAAGTTCTGAAAATAATTTTTCTGACATAATTCTTTTGAAGATTTAGAGTGCAAATGTAGAAAAATAATGGGAAAATTCCGGGAAAATGGTTGAAGGAGATTGAAATAGCGGACTGATTGGCACACAGATGGGATGGATAAGACGGATGGACTCATATTTTTCTAATCCGTGATTATCTGTGTTACAAAGCATCAGTGTCATCTGTGTGGTTAATGAGTGATATCATTCATTTCCAGCTCTGGTATAAAAGCAAACACCCACCCGGTCAATGTGTTCTGTTAATTGCTCGTTTCTGATAGTGTGATAATTCAACACATCAAAGTGATAAGGCATAATAGTCTCTTCATTCAGAGAGAAACTTATCGTTGAAACTATGCTGTAAGTAAGGGTTTCGCCTTTAAGAGCAATATCAACATCACTTCCGTTACGATAATTACCTTTTACACGGCTTCCAAAGACATAAGCATGTTCAACTTCAGGATAACGGGATAAGATTTCCCGGATTGCCAGGATATCAGATTCTTTAAGTCCAAACATAATTACAATTTCCGGTGAAGTTCTGTATCTAACTCTTTCAGTAAAGGATAATAAATATTGCGGATCAGATGTTCGACTTCCAACACAGTCTCTTCATCATATGTCTGTGTTGTGAGATTCCGGTCTTCCAATGCCTGAAGCCAGGTGTGTCCATCTGTAATCAGTTCGGTTTCGAAAGCCTTCTTAATTGCAGCGCGGGGTGATTTGACATCTGCAAATCCTTGTTCTTCCAGATAATCTTTCAACACTTTCCAGCCTAATTCGAAACTGAGTTCAAAAAACTGAATCAATCCGGCACGCTGAATAATATCAGGAGCTGCAATTGATAAGGCTTCTTCCAGATAATGAAGCGATTTTTCAAAATTCTGAAAGCGTTGTTTCTATCTGATATCTTCCGATAACATAGCGTTGTAATTTGGTTTGAACTTCACAAATGTAATTAAAACAATCCGGTTATTTATCTGCTGATAATATCAGATGATACTATCAGCAGATAAATTCATGGTAGAAATTGTTTTCTAAACAAAACAGTCTATTCTTATTGCACAAACCAAAACCCCTGGCTGATTGTTTCTTAGTCTATGGAAGCACAAAACCTAAACAGATTATCAAAAGCCCGCAGCCCTTACCTGCAACAGCACGCCAACAACCCGGTGGACTGGTACGAATGGGGCGAAGAGGCACTGGCAAAGGCCAAAAACGAAAATAAACCGTTACTCATCAGCATCGGGTATGCGGCATGTCACTGGTGTCATGTGATGGCACATGAGTCGTTTTCCGATGCAACGATAGCGGAGATCATGAATAGGCACTTCGTCTGCATCAAAGTGGATCGGGAAGAGCGCCCCGACATTGACCAAATCTATATGGAAGCGGCACAACTGGTGAGCGGAAGAGGAGGATGGCCGCTCAATGCCTTTGCGTTGCCAGACGGAAGACCTTTTTATGCCGCTACCTACTTCCATCCAACGCAATGGAGCAGTCTTTTACAACAACTGGCCAATCTCTATCATACCGATTACCGGCGGATAGTCGATGCTGCCATTTCATTGTCAACCGGAATTAGTATGAATCCCTTTGAAATGGCGGAAAATACGATGTCAGTCTTGTCAAAAGCAGACTACGATAAGGCATTTGCCCATATGCTGTCACATGTCGATTTTGAGCAGGGAGGAACGAAAGGTGCCCCCAAGTTTATGATGCCCGTAGGATGGGAATTTATGCTGCAATATCATTCCCAGACGGGAAATGAAAAGGCTCTGGAGGCAGTACGCACAACACTGAACGCGATGAAAAGAGGTGGAATCTATGACCAGATAGGTGGGGGATTTGCACGATATTCGACTGATGAAAATTGGTTAGTGCCGCATTTCGAAAAAATGCTGTATGACAATGCCCAACTAATCAGCCTCTATTCCCACGCTTATCAGAATGGCCATCGGAAAAGCTATGCCAAAGTGGTGGAACAAACCATTGCATTTCTGGAAAGGGAGTTGTTGAGTCCGGAAGGAGGATATTACTCGTCCATCGACGCAGACAGCGAACACGAAGAGGGGAAATTTTATGTCTGGACAAAAACGGAGTTCGATAATGCTGTTGATCCGGAGACAGCCGGGCTGATGGCTGATTTTTACCACATCTTCGAGGAAGGAAACTGGGAGAAGGGAAAAAACATCCTGCATTATCATGACCTGCCATCTGACTTTGCCAGAGAAAATGGCATTGATCCGGCATCTTTCAACGAACTATTGGAGCGCACAAACGGGTTTCTACTGTATGAACGGAGTAAGCGCATCCGGCCCACCACGGATGATAAAATTCTGACTGCCTGGAATGCGTTAGTGCTAACGGGATACGTCGATGCCTACAAGGCGTTGGGCAAAACAGAATATTTGCACAAAGCATTACTGCTGGCAGGTTTTCTGGAAGAAAAGATGCTCAGGGAAGGTCGTCTTTACCGGAATTATAAAAATGGCGAAGCTACAGTGGAAGCGTTTCTTGATGACTATGCACTGTTGGCTGCGGCCTGGATTGACCTTTACCAGGTCACTTTTGACATCCATTGGCTGGAACAAAGTCGCTATCAGGCAGAACAGGTGTTGGAACATTTCGCATCGGCTGAAAGTCCGCTTTTCTATTACACCTCCGATGAATCAAATACCCTGTTTACCCGAAAAATGGAAGTTGCCGACAATGTCATCGTATCGTCAAACTCGGCATTTGCCCACGTATTGTTGAGACTTGGTGCTCTCTATGACTTGCCGGAATATTCATCGCGTGCGCAAGAGATGTTGCTTACCGTGGGAGAACAGTTTCTACAGGGTGGAATCTATTATGCCAACTGGGCGATGCTGGCAGGGAAGCTCACCCATCCGACCTGCGAAGTGGTCATTACCGGGAAAAATACCATCGGGACTGCATTGGAACTACAAAAACGATATCTTCCGAATGTGATATTTGCCGGAGGCGACAGCGAGAACCTGCCTTTACTCAAAGATCGAATATCGGATGGAGAAACAACGATTTACGTTTGCCATAACAAGACGTGCCAATTGCCTGTACATACAGTAGAAGAAGCAATAAAGCTCCTGTAAGCCCGAAAAACCTGACTGAAAATGTCCCTAAGTCAGGTTTTTTTGTGCCTCAAAAGTATCAATTCTGATAAAAATATACAGGTTATATGAATAACAATACACGAATTTCATCAAACAATTGAAGAAGATTGTCAAGCAATTGAAGAAGTGCACTCAAGCAATGAAGAATTTTCGTCAAGCAATTGATGAATTTCGCTAAGCAATCAGGAATTTTCATCAAACAATGAAGGAATATCATCAAGCAATGAAAGAATTTCGTCAAGCAAAGGCGAAGATTTCTCAAGCAAAAGCAATTTATTCCCCAAAAACTGACTATCATTTTGATACCTGAAACTCTTATTCCTGAGAGAATTAGTGCAACTAAGTCCACAATCCTCTTATTTATCAAATATTCTTAATTCGATATGAAGAATTCCGGAATATATTGTTTTAATTTGCAGGTAATCATTTGATATAAATATCACAGTTACAGTGTTCCTATCCTCAAATCTATCCTGCTATGTCTGATAAACAAACACTTTTCAATAATCTTTCGGTGTTTGAGATGGCCGACCTGTTTCTGACGGACAAAACCGACCAGACAGCGAAAGAAATCTACCATAATACCCTGACTCTGACTACAACTTCGGAGGTGGCGAAAGAAATTTCTACTGAAGAAATACTCGCATCACTCGCGAGAATCAAAACTTCGGTGCAAAACCAGCTATTGAACAGCCCGTTGAGCATTGATATGAACTATCATGTCTGGTTCAATGAACTGGAAGGTCAGTTGATTATTTGCCTGATCAATGCCAATCACGATAAATTGCCCCTCGAAGGTGAGATGCAATTTGTCGAAACCGAACAGGAAGTGATTTACCGGTTCCTGACTTCCCCATACTTAGATGGTTTGTTGCTCGGGGAAGAGAGCAAGCAATCTGTAAAGGATGACTTACATGATGAGGAGTCGCATATCTGGATTTACAAGGAGAGGATTGTAAAGGGTAGAAGATAATGAATAGGCATTAATCAGGATTGTATGAAAGTCTTAGTCTCGTTCTTGTTGTTCTTATGCTTCGGAATTGCATCCGGACAAACGTTTTCTTATCCCAATATCAAACAGGAAGGTAGAAAAATCGCAGATTTTATTCCCAACGGATGGGAGATATTGAAAATTTCGGAAGGCGATTTGAATAAAGACCTGCAAAACGATTGTGCATTGGTTATTCAGCACAGGGATAGTGTCAAAATCAAAAGGGAAGAAGAGGGCATAAATGAAATCGTCACCATACAGCCCAGAATGCTATTGATTCTTTTTCGGGACAAAATGACTAATGGATTCAAACTTCGAGAGAAATCGGAGACATTTATACTTTGTCATGATACTCCTCAAATGGATGATCCTTTTGACTCATTATACATCGAAAAAGGGATCCTGAATATTAAGTTCAGATTGTTTTATTGGATTGGAAGCTGGGATGTAAATCAGACAACATATAAATTCAGATATCAAAACAATGAGTTTGTGCTTATCGGAGCAGAAAATACTATCTTTAACAGATCAACTTTAGACTTCGAAGAATACAGCTATAATTTCCTCACGAAAAGATGGTCGTTGACGAAATGGAATAATGAATCAAAACAAACTCCTGTCCCTGAGTGGCATAAACTTGACCTTAAAGAGCTCAAGACATTAAAGACGATTTACAGACCATATAGATGGGAAGTAACAAAAGATATCTTTTTATAATATTTTTGACGCAAGATGACCTAAAAAGGAGATTCTATGTAGCCCCAATTCATATCTCCAAATGATAAGTCCCAATCAATTATCAGCAACCGATAAATGATTGGGACTTTTTGTGCAAAAAGAAGAGCCACGCCTACGACTCCAAATTCTTATTCAAAAACTCTCCCGGTCTTACGCCAAACTGCTTCTGGAAACATTTGGTAAAGTAGGACGGATTGTTGAAACCCACCATGTAAGCAATCTCATTGATGCGGTATTTATTTTCCGAAAGAAGTTCGGCTGCTTTTTTAAGGCGGACTACCTGCATCAGTTCATTCGGTGTAACGCCGGCAAGCGTCTTGATTTTGGCAAAAAGACCAGAACGACTGATCGCAAGTTCTTCGGCCAGTAACTCAACGGAGAAATCCGGATTGGAAATATTATTCTCAATCAGGGCATTCAGCTTAGAGAGGAAGTTCTCGTCCGCTTTATTCCCCGCAATCGTATTGAGCGGCACAAAAGGCATCTCGGAATATTTGCGGCGAAGGGTTTTCCTTGACTCAATCAGGTTGCGGATTTGCGCCTTGAGGAAGCGAATAGAGAAAGGCTTTTCTACATAAGCATCCGCCCCGCTATTCATTCCATCAATCTTGGTGCCGAGGTCGGTTTTGGCCGTAAGCAACACCACAGGAATGTGACTCGTCAGGATATTTGACCGCAGTGCCGAGCAAAACTCCAACCCATCCATATTTGGCATCATCAGGTCACTAATGATCAGGCTTACCTCGCTGTTTTTTAGTTTGTCAAGACCATCGCGACCATCTTCTGCCGTAATTACGGAATAGTCCGACGAGAAACTATCCTGCAGGAAGCCACGCATTTCGGGATTATCTTCCACGATCAGCAGCAACGGCTTTTCTTTGGTTTTAGAATCGGGCGAATCAATATAATCTGTCGGCAAAACATCGTGCAGTTCAGGTTCATCAAAGGTAGAGGTTTCTGGTACCACATCGCCTGATACGACCGCATCATTCATCAACGGCAACGAGACGGTAAAGCAGGTTCCGGCAGGAAAGGCATCGGTTACCGAAATCTGTCCGCTGTGTGCATCGACAAGACTTTTCACCAACGAAAGGCCAATCCCCGTACCGGGTTTCACGCCCGATGATACCTGATAGAAAGGCAGGAAGATCTTCTCCTTCTCTGCATCAGGAATGCCCTGTCCATCATCTGTCACCAATATTTCAAAACGCTCCGCCCCAAGGAAGCAGGACATAACAATCTTACCTTTTGCATACTTCATGGCATTCGAAAGCAGATTGCTGACAATCTTGGTCAATGCTTCCTGATCAATATCGGCCTCCAGATCCGGATTCTGACAATCGTAAACAAACTCGATTCCCTTCTGCTCAATCAACGGATGAAAACGGTCAAACGTACTGCGCAGCAATTCCGGCACATTCCGGCGAATAAAAGTCAGAGCAAGCACGCCCTGTTCCACTTTCCGGAAATCGAGCAGTTGATTTACCAGCAAAAGCAGGCGCTGACTGTTGCGGTCAATGATATTCAGATCCTTCCGCATCACCTCCGGGAGATTGGCTGCGGTGGCCATAATCTTCTCCAACGGCCCGATAATCAACGATACCGGAGTACGTATTTCGTGGGCGATAGTGGTGAAGAAGCTGATCTTCGCATTGTACAGCTCGGCCTCCTTTTCCCGGCTCAGTTGGTCAATCTTTTCCTTGTGCTTCCGTTCGGTACGCTTCATCCACGATTTGGCCAGCCACACCATCAGTCCGATGAAAAGCAGTACGTAGAACAACTTGAATACGGGAGTCAGCCAGAAAGGCGGATGGATGACAATCTCCAGAGAAGTGCCTTCTTCATTCCAAACGCCGTCATTGTTACAGGCTTTTACCCGGAAGGTATAGGTTCCGGCAGGCAGGTTGGTATAGGTCGCTTTGTGTTGGTTGGTCACATAGTTCCAGTCTTTGTCAAAGCCTTCCAGCTTGTAAGCATATTTATTCTTTTCGGGAGTGTTGTAGCTCAACCCCACAAAGTCGAGACTGAACACATTGTCTTTGTATGACAGATCAATCCGCTTCATCGACTGAATGGCTTTGGGCAAAGGTCCCTCTTCTCCGACTGCAACAGCTTTATTGAAGATCTCCAGCCGGGTAATGGCTACCGGAGGAACATATTTGTTCTGCGCAATATTATTCGGATAAAAGGCATTGAAGCCATTGGCCGTACCGATGTATATTTTACCGTTGGAACTCTTAAATCCGGAATTCGCAATAAACTGGTCGCTCAGCAAACCATCACTTTGGGTAAACACCTGACAAAAACCGGTTTTGGGATTGTACCTGACCAACCCTTTCGAAGTCGTGATCCATAACTGGTCATTATCTTCAATCACCGAACAGATAGTATTGCTCGGAATATTCAGGTGAATGCGGATAAAACGATTCTTCGCTTCATCATAACGGCACAGACCGTTGGTCGTTCCCACCCAAAGCTTCGCTTTACGATCCATCAACATGCAATTGATCTGGTTTCCGGGAAGCGAAGTCGTATCTTCTGGCCGACTGAGATAACTGCGCCATTGGCGTTTCTGTTCGTCAAAGCAGAATACCCCTTTCCCCCAGGTTCCAAACCATAGCCTCCCCTGTGCATCCTGCTCGATATCAATGGTAGTCGCACCGAGGTCCTTCACCCGGGTGAAATTGTCCTCCGCACGGTTATAGAGATTCAGGCCGGACATACTTGCCACCCACATACGTTGGGCGCGGTCTTTGAATATGGCATAAATACTGCTGCCATCAAGTGATTTCGGATTGTTGTACTCATCTCTGTAGTGCGCAAACTGACCGGTACGGGTGTCAAAAACATTCAATCCGCCGGAATAGGTACCAATCCAGAGTTTATCATTATCCCAGCAGAGCGCATGTACATTGTAATAGGAAATGCTGTTGCTACCGGGCTTTGGCATATAAGCCGTAAAACGACCGGTCTGCTTGTCGAGCCGGTTGAGTCCGCCATCATCCGACGCAATCCAGATGTTTCCGGCTTTATCTTCGGTAAATCCGCCAATGACATTCCCATTCACCGAATTGACAAAACCGGAATGAGTGTAACGCTCGAAAATCCCGCTCGTAGGGGAAACATAATTGACACCGCCGTAGTAAGTACCCACCCAGAGACCACCTTCCCGGTCCTTATAGATCGGATAAATGAATTTATCGGAAAGCGAAGTGGGGTCAGTCTCTCTTGCGGTAAACAACCGGTGACTCAACGTGCGGGTATTGAATAAGCTCAGTCCGTCATCCGATCCCACCAACAGCTCTCCCGGACTGTATTCACACATTTCATGAACGTGTAATATCCCGGCCTGTGATTTCGGCGAAAGATAGCTTACAGCTTTGTGCAATTTACTATCCAGTTTGTAAATACCCCGATCCCAAGTGCCCAACCAGAGGTTTCTGTATGAATCTTCATAGATCCGGTAGATCGAGGAGTACGAATCATCGCCCTCAACGGCAAACGGGAAAATATCAAACCGGTTTGTTTTGGCGTTAAACAACATCAGCGAAGTATTCGTTCCTTTTTGTCCGGCCCATATGCGGTTGGCGCGGTCGGCAAAAATGCAGTTAATCAGGTCTGATTTCATTCGCCCGGAGTTGTGCGAAGTCCAAAGGTATTGCTGTAGTTTTCCGGTAGAGAGATGGTAGCTAAAGATTCCCTGTCCGTAAGTCGCCACCCAGAGATTTCCGGATTTATCCAGAACCATATTATTGATTGTCGAGGAAATGATAACCCCACCGGATGTCTTTGCATTTAAACGGGTAAACTTTTCGGTTGCGGGATCGTAAGTATAAATTCCTTCGTCCGTGCCGATATAGATGATTCCTTTTTCGTCTTCGAGCAAAGTACTGATATAATTGCTTCCTAAGGAGCTTCCATTCAGTTGTTTACTTCTGAATTCCTTGAAGGAGTATCCATCAAAGCGGTTCAGTCCGTCTTCCGTGCCAATCCACATAAAACCCTGACGATCCTGCAGGATGCTTCTGACCGAATTATAGGAAAGTCCATCTTCTGCCCGGTAATGACGGAAACGGAACTCACCGGCCGTTATCCATTCTGTACAAAAGGAGATGAGAGTGATTAGCAGGAACAGGGTTTTGTTTCTCATGGAATTCAATATCTGGTTAGGTAACAGGTCCATTCAATTAGCAGAATACAATATTAATACTTTTATTTAGAAATGACCGGCAGAATCTTCCAGATTCGCAATAGAAAAGTCCAGAAATTAGCCACATCGCACTGTTATCCAATAGGTTGTATTTAAATGCAGCAAAATCAGCATTGGACTATTCTGCTATATAAATAGACGATTATTCAATCCTCAATGACGGGTAATCTATTAATTCGCAATCAAAAACCAAAGTCTATTCACTTTCCCAACACACTATGGATAAAAAACACATTTTCGTATTAGCCTTTTGTCTTCTATCCGGTCTGGCCAAGGCACAGATGTTCTTCGGCGAACAAAAGAGCAAACAGGACTCCGCTTTTCTGAGTCTGGCCGCTACACCTCCCATGGGATGGAATAGCTGGAATAAATTCGGATGCAATGTCAACGAAGCCCTGTTAAAGGAAACCGCCGATGCGATGATCTCTTCTGGCATGAAAGAGGCCGGATACCAATACATCGTTATCGACGACTGCTGGCAGGTGGGCCGTGACGAAAAAGGAAACATCATCGCCGACCCGAAAAACTTTCCGAATGGAATAAAAAGTCTGGCCGATTACATACACAGCAAAGGGTTGAAGTTGGGGATTTACTCTTGTGCCGGTTCACTCACCTGTCAGGGAAAGCCGGGCAGCCGGGGATACCAGTTTCAGGATGCCCGACAGTATGCGGAATGGGGCGTTGACTATCTCAAATACGACTGGTGTTCCAATGAGGGACAAAACGCAGAAGCGGCTTATCGCACGATGAGCGATGCCCTGAAGGCGTGCGGCAGACCGATTGTATTTAGTATTTGTGAGTGGGGTGAAAGCCAGCCGTGGAAATGGGGCAAAGGTGTAGGACAACTCTGGCGTACTACGGCCGATATACGCGATTGCTACCGCTGTAAGTTCGACTGGGGCGGTGTGGGAGTCCTTGACATTATCGACGTACTAGCCGACCTTTATCCTTATGCCGGTCCCGGTCACTGGAACGATGCCGAAATGCTCGAAGTAGGCAACGGCGGTATGACGCACGATGAATACATTACGCACTTTTCGATGTGGGCGATGCTGGCGGCACCGCTTATGGCGGGTAATGATCTTCGTTCGATGGACAAGACAAGCCACGAGATTCTGACAAACAAAGAAGTTATCGCTGTGGACCAGGATAGTCTGGGCGAACAGGCCCGCCGCTTTATGGACATGGGCGAACAGGAAATATGGGCTAAACCATTGGCTAACGGCGAGCTGGCCGTCTGCTTCCTCAACCGTACCGATAATGTCTGGAATCTCAATTATGACTGGAAAAAGCAGACTATTTACTTCGCGACTCAGGTCAACATTCACAAAAAAGAATATACTATTCGCGACTTGTGGAAGCACAAGTATATCGGAACAACGGCATCATTCACCAAAGCGGCCATTCCGGCTCATGGGGTATTGATGGTAAGGCTTTCTCCGAAAAGATAGAAACTCACAAAAGGTTCAAGATTCTTTGCTTTTTCCGCCCCTAATTATCTCCCTTCGGTCGATGACCGTTGGTTCCCCTAAAGGGGACTTATAGAGAGTGCAGTACATTATCAGAATCTGAATAATCATAGTCCTTTTATTACATAATATCTCCAAATACCTACTGCTGCAAAAGTCCCCTTCAGGGGATTTAGGGGCGGCAACAAAAAAGTCAGTTGACTAATAATCAGCACAAGTATGACACACAACACCAGACTACAAATATTCCTCATAAGCCTGTTCATCGGCATTTCAGCTACAGTATCAGCAGAGACATTATCCCTCAAATCACCCGATGGGAAACTACGGGTAGCAGTCAACACAGGTAACCAGCTGACCTACTCTGTGAAGGATGGCGGACAAATCATCCTGGCTCCCTCAGCTATCGGAATGACGTTGGAAAACGGAGCTGCATTAGGCAAAAATCCTCACAAGGTAAGTGTAGCCACTCGCTCTGCAAAAGAGACCATCAACGCCACAAACTACCGTTTCGCGTCCTTCACCACCCAATACAACGAACTAAAAATCACCTTCAAGGGAAATTACGGCGTGATATTCCGGGCCTATGACGAAGGAGTAGCATACCGGTTCTTCACGACAATGGGCGGAAACATCAGCATCAAAGACGAGCTGGCGGAATTCAACTTTGACAAAGATTACACCAGCTATATGCCTCATTCGACCGGCAAAAAAGATCCGTTTGCCATGGCGTTCCAAAGCACCTACGAGGTAAAACCGCTGACTCAGACCAATCAGACCTTGCCGGCGTTCCTGCCTCTCACCGTTGATCTTTTGAAAGGGAAAAAACTGACCATCACCGAGTCGGATCTGGAAGATTATCCCGGCATGTTTATTCAATCTGAAGGAAAAACGGGATTCAAAGGACTATTCGCCCCGCTACCGTCCAAGGTGGCACAAAACGCTTGGCGGAAACAGGAGTATGTGACCGAAAGAGCCAACTTCATTGCCCAAACCAGTGGAACAAGAGAGTTTCCGTGGAGAGTATTAGCCATCACCCGAAATGATACCGAAATGCCGGTCAACAATCTGGTGTATGCACTGGCTTCTCCCCCCCGCATTAAAGATTTCTCCTGGGTAAAAGGCGGTAAATCGGCTTGGGAATGGTGGAACGACTGGGGTATTTCCGGCGTGAACTTCAAAGCCGGCATCAATACCGAAACCTACAAGCATTACATCGAGTTTGCATCGCAAAACGGACTCGAATATGTCATTCTGGACGAAGGGTGGTACAAACCGTCAAGCGGCGATATGCTGACCGTGATTCCGGAGATTAATCTGCCCGAACTTATTTCGTATGCCAAAAGTAAAAACGTGGGCATCATCCTCTGGACGGTGTTCAACGTACTGGACAGCCAGTTAGAAGCGGCATGTAAAAAGTACTCCGAAATGGGGATCAAAGGCTTTAAAGTCGATTTCCTCGATCGTGACGACCAGAAGGCGGTGCAAATGACCTATCGTATTGCCGAAATGACCGCCAGATACAAACTGACACTCGACCTGCATGGTTTCTACAAACCGACCGGACTGAACCGCACCTATCCGAATATCATCAACTTCGAAAGTGTATTTGGCATGGAGGAGATGAAATGGAGTACACCGGAGGTGGATATGCCAACCTACGATGTGACATTCCCATTCATCCGGTTGATGGCCGGTCCGGTCGATTATACGCCGGGCGCCATGCGCAACAGTACCAAAAGTGACTTCAAGCCCATTTACTCCAATCCGTTGAGTCAGGGAACCCGTTGCCACCAACTGGCAACCTATATTGTGTTCGATTCACCGCTGACCATGCTGGCCGACAATCCGACCATTTACCAAAAGGAACAGGAATGTACCTCATTCATTGCCAGCCTGCCTAACGTAACCGATGAAACGAAAATCTTGCAGGGAAAATTAGGGGAATACATCGTTTCGGCCCGCAGAAAAGATAAAGAATGGACAGTCGGTGCATTAACCAACTGGACCGAACGGGATATTGCATTGACTCTGGATTTCCTCAAAAAGGGTATAAAATACCAGGCCGAGATATTCAGCGACGGCATCAATGCCAACAAACAGGCTTCAGATTACCAACGTGAAATCCTCACCGTAACGTCAGATTCCACATTGAAACTTCATCTGGCTTCTGGCGGAGGTTTTGCCATTCGTCTGACGGAACTTAACGGCGATAAAGTAACCGCAGTCCCCCAATCGCTTCACCTCTATCCCTTTTATAAAAAATACCTCGACGCGGGAGGAATGCCTGTCGTCAGCTCACATCAGGTAAGTGACAAGGCGCTTTACAAAGCCCGCGAAATCATTATGGGAATGTTGTCGAAGCGGAAAGACATTGCCCGTTATATGATCGGAAAAGGGTGTCGCGTAATGGTTATCGGCGCAAATGAACAGGTGTGCGAGCTACCGGAATATGCCCACATCTGCAACAGCCCCGACAGCATTGCATACTGGAATAAACGCGCACGCGGCTTTGGCGGCTCACCCGAAGATGACTTCAGTTGCAGTTGCGGCGAAGAGAATCTGATTTGCCTTTCCGGTGATAAATATGAAGGTGAAAATATCCTGATTCATGAATTCGCTCATATTTTCCATATGGTCGGGATTGTTGGGGTAAATCCCAATTTCAACAACGAATTGGAGACCGTGATGAAACATGCTATCGAAAAAGGATTATGGGAAAAGACCTACGCTTTGAGCAACAAGGAAGAATATTTTGCAGAAGCAGTCCAGTCCTTCTTCAATTGCAACCGCTATTCCGAAACGCCAAATGGTGTACACAACTCCATCAACCGCAGGGAGAAGCTCAAAAAATACGATCCCGAAATGTACAACCTGTTGCTGAAATATTTTGCAGAAATAGATATTCCGATCAGTAACAAGGTGCATGAGTAAACCTGTTGATATAGACCAGGGAGTGATTTATTATCCATTTATTTAATATCTAATATATGATGAAAGCATTAAAGCTGTACTTTGCAGTATTACTTAGTTTCTGCCTGATTCCTTCGGTTATAAGGGCTCAAAACGGCGATCAAATTCTGGATGGAATTGGCGAAACCAGCCTAATCTCACGTTATTCTTTTAACGGAGATGTTAAGGACCTGTCACGAAACACCTTACATGGCACCCTTCAGGGTACAAATTATAAATTTATCCATGACGAACTATTCGGAAATGTTCTTTCGCTATCAGGCGATAAAAAGGCTTTTATAACCTTGCCGGGAAAATCAGTATCAGGCGAAGAATCGCTAAGTCTTACCGGTTGGGTTTTCTTACGCTCGGCAAAAAGCGGTCAGCTTCTTTTCGATTTCGGGAAAGACTTTAATTCGCATTTTATGGTTGCCCCGGTTGGGACGAGGGAAAAAGCAGGTTTCCTGGCTCAGGTGACGACAAAATTAAATACTTACACAGCCAGTTCAGCCGCTTTGTCCATTAATAAATGGAATCATATAGCCGTGGTTATTGATGTGCCTTCAAAAACTTTGAGTACGTATCTAAACGGAAAACTTGTTTGTGAAACAAAGAATGTAAATGTTGAGTTAAGTCAGCTTTTCGATTATAAAGCAAGCGACAAAAATAAACTTTACATAGGAAAATCAGCTGCGAAGGAGAATATCTGGCTAAATGCCAGTTTGCACGATTTCAGGCTTTACAGGGTTCCATTAACAGAAATGCAGGTGGCGCGAATTTACCAAAATGCTTTAAAAACTGAAGGCGCAGTCAGGACTGATGATGAAAAGGTCAGCAATTTGCCCGGCTTTCCGGGAAATACTCCTCAGTTGTATAATGCTTACCTCGAAAGCGTTCCTGATATTCGGGTCGAAACTGTAGTAGGAATTCTGCCTCGATTGCCCCGTTACATAAAAGGTGTTTATCGGAATAACTTTAATGGACCAAAAGTTAGGGTTATATGGCCGTCACCTACAGATAACAGTCAGGTGCTGACTCCCGGCACTTATACCATTTCCGGGAAAGTACCCGGCACTAACTTGCAACCCAGGGTTACAGTTATAATTAAAGATGCAAAAGAAATGGCAAAGCCCGGCCGAACGCTGGAACCTTTCAAACTTAGCCAGGTAACATTAAATTCCGACAGTCATAACCACAGTTCTAAATTTATCGAGAACCGCGATAAATTCCTGAAAGGTCTTGCTGGTTCCAACCCCGATGATTTCCTTTATATGTTCCGCAATGCCTTTGGACAGAAACAGCCGAAAGGAGCCGAACCGCTTGGTGTATGGGATAGCCAGGATTGCAAATTGCGCGGTCATGCCACGGGGCACTATCTTAGTGCGATAGCACAGGCCTATGCGGGTACCGGTTATGATCCATCGCTTCAGGCTAATTTTGCCAACAAAATGAAGCACATGGTCAATTGCCTCTACGAATTATCAAAATTATCCGGACAACCTCAAATCCCTGGTGGTGCATGTGTCCCGGATCCCAAAGCCGTGCCTCCGGGGCCGGGTAAGTCAGGTTACAACTCCGATTTGAGTATGGATGGAATCCGCACCGATTACTGGAATTGGGGTAAAGGATTTATCAGCGCCTATCCGCCCGATCAGTTTATTATGTTGGAAAAAGGAGCCAGTTATGGTGGCGATAATACCCGGATTTGGGCGCCCTACTATACTTTGCACAAAATACTGGCCGGTCTTATGGATATATATGAAGTCAGTGGTAACGAAAAGGCTTTGGAAATAGTTAAAGGCATGGGCGACTGGGTTTATGCCCGATTAAGCCAGCTTCCTGATCAAACACTTATCAGCATGTGGAACAAATACATAGCAGGCGAGTTTGGGGGCATGAACGAAGCTATGGCCCGACTGTCAAGATTAACCAACGAACCACGCTATATGGAAGTTGCAAAGATGTTCGACAATATCAGGGTTTTCTATGGCAATGCTGAACATTCGCATGGGTTGGCCAAAAATGTTGACACGTTCCGTGGTCTGCACGCTAACCAACACATTCCTCAAATTATTGGGGCACTTGAAATGTATCGTGACTCACATGCTCCGGAATACTTCAATATTGCTGATAATTTCTGGTACATGTCAATAAATGATTATATGTACAGTATTGGAGGAGTTGCCGGTGCGCGTAACCCGGCAAATGCCGAATGTTATATCAGTCAGCCCGCGACACTTTACGAAAACGGCTTCTCTGAAGGCGGACAGAACGAAACTTGCGCGACCTACAACCTGCTCAAATTGTCCAGCGACCTTTTTCAGTTTGAGCAACACGCTGAATTAATGGATTATTACGAACGCGGGCTTTATAACCATATTTTGGCTTCGGTAGCCGACAGTACACCGGCAAATACCTATCATGTACCTCTCAGACCGGGTTCGGTTAAACAGTTTGGAAACGACGACATGAAAGGTTTTACCTGTTGTAACGGTACAGCGCTCGAAAGCAATACCAAATTTCAAAACTCTATTTATTTCAGAAGCACTAACAATCAGGCTTTGTACGTAAACCTTTTTATTCCATCAACCTTACACTGGACTGAAAAGAACATCACCGTTACACAAACAACCGCTTTCCCGAAAGAAGACCATACGCTATTAACGATTAAAGGCAAAGGCACGTTTGACCTGAAAGTGCGCGTGCCACATTGGGCAACCAAGGGCTTTTTTGTAACGATTAACGGTAAACCCGAGAAAGTTTACGCCGAGCCGGGAAGTTATTTAACCTTGAGCCGTAAATGGAGCGATGGCGATAAAATTGAGTTGCGTATGCCTTTCCACTTTTACCTGGAACCGGTGATGGATCAGCAAAACATTGCAAGTTTGTTTTATGGCCCGGTTTTACTGGCAGCACAGGAACCTACCCCTCGTAAAGACTGGCGCAAAATTACCCTTGATGCAAACGATATAAGCAAATCAATATCAGGCAACCCTGAACAATTGCAATTTACGATCGATGGTGTGGTTTTTAAACCATTCTACGAAACTTATGGCCGCCATTCGGTGTATTTGGATGTCATGCTAAAGTAAAAATACCCGGCCAGAGATAGTGGCTATAAGTTACACCGTTATAAGAAGAACCATCAACTTGAACTGCACCCCGGTTTGCTCATAGAGTACCGCAAGATTCGTTTATCAGATGTTCGTTGTATTTGCCAACATTTCCAGCGTTTCAACCTTTGGAGAAGTTGATTGAAGGAATAACAAAAGCCGTTTAATCACTGGTTAAACGGCTTTTTGTTGTTGTCGCAGTTATAAGCTGCTTATATTTTAGGTACAGTACAGGTTTTGAAAACTTGAACCAAGAGTTACTTTACATTCTTGCGGCAGGAGAGGTTCTAAATCCGACAAGCGGTGTGAAGCCGCTGTTCGGTGTGCGCTTCGAAACGCTTGTCGCGTTGAAAAAATTTGAACTAGAAAATAATTTAATTCTCTATTGTTTTACGAAGGTAATGTTAGGACTTATTGGGGAGTAGGTTGTGTTTTGGCTTGATAAGGTTATTTTACTGCCTTTGACTGTTCCATTATAAGACGAATAACCGGTTAAAGCTGAAACATTCATTTTCAAATTAGGGTATTCATATGTGTAAATGTAAAAGATATTTATTGGGGTATTTACTTCATCTAAGTAGGAAAGTTTACAATTGGCATCATCCTCAAAAATAAGAGTATATTTTGAATCTGTAGATATCCAGCTTGTTCCTGATAGAATTTTGAGTTCTTCATCTTTGCAGTTAGTTAAAAACAAGGGTAAAATAAAAAGAAGTACGACTAATTTTGATTTCATAAAGCGTTTGATAATTTGTCTGTAAGTACATTGTTTTATTTGATTGCGCTCAAGCTCCCGTTCGGCGACAGGCTCTGCTTTCGACGTGATAAAAATAAATCTTCTGGCTTTGCCTTAGCGTAAAAAAGCTCCATCGTTCCGTCAAATGTACTACATTAGGAATTAGCGAAACCGTCTGAGCAGAAACCGGGGTCAGTACAGCCAGGATTTTATCGTTGATTCATCGGATGACTTTGAGTCATCCGATGAATACACAGCACTTCACAAACCTACCAATTCCTCCACACAAAACCAATCTTTTCAATAATAATTACCCGCCAAAGCGTCTCTATGTCCAATTCTATTCAACAAACAAGCCACTCATTCGCACAATAGTAAATAATGGCAGAAATTCTCCGGGTTGTACTACGGTTGATTAAAGGTTGTATATAGGTCTACTTTAGGTTCTTATTTTAATAAGAATAATTTGACACTGAGGTAACACAGAGATAAAATAGTCATTATAAAGAGTATTTTATTACTATTACATCACTATTTTATCTCTGTGATATCACTATTTTACTGTAAAGTAAACCTATACTCACCCTAAAGAGAACATCGAAGGAATCTATTAATGAGTCTGCGCAAAACAAACCGATTTTCACAGACCTATCAGAAGTCATTCCGAGACTTCTGGCTATGCATGATACCATCGGTTATTCGTTGTGGAATCTAATATGAAACCGATGAAAACTTCGTACGTCAATATTGATAACCGAAACCATTATCCGGAGTAAGTGGATTTCTAACTCAGCATGAGCGGAAAAAGCAAGATCATCCCTGCAAAAATCATCCAGAATAAGAAAGCAGAATCCACTTGTTGCGGCTATATGGCTGTGATATAGTCAATTATGCTGAATATAACAAATATCCCCGATAGACTATTTTACTACTCATTTAGACGATAGTTTTACCCATTCGCCAGCTCAGAAAGTATATTTGCAATGCAGTCGCAAAGACAATCGCATTCTAATTTTTCACCATGAGACATACTCTTTCTTCAATCATTATTTGTACGGCAGTGGGACTCTTTACCACCGCTTCAGCTGTCAATAAACCGGCGCAACCGATTAAACAGGTGCCGTTCACCCAGGTGCATTTTACCGACAACTTCTGGGCGCCACGCATCGAAATCAACCGTACTGTTTCTATTCCTTCCGCATTCAAAGAGTGCGAGAAAAACGGACGCTTCGACAATTTCGCCTTAGCCGGAAAACTAATCAAAGGCGAACACAAAGGCGACTTCTCGTTTGACGATACTGACCCGTATAAAATCATTGAAGGCGCCTCATATTCTTTAGCTGTAAAATACGACAAAAAGCTGGATGCATACCTTGATAGCGTAATCAATCTGATAGGTGCGGCTCAGGAACCGGACGGCTACCTGACCACCTGCGTGACCAACAAATGTACCCGTCTCTCCGGCTGGTGGGGAAACGCCCGCTGGGAAAAGATCAACAGCCACGAACTGTACAATTGCGGACACATGTACGAAGCGGCAATCGCCCATTTTCAGGCTACCGGAAAAAGAACGTTCCTCAATATTGCTATCAAAAATGCCGATCTGATCTGTAAGGTTTTTGGTCCGAATGAAGGACAGATTCACCGTCCGTCAGGCCACCCGATTGTGGAAATGGCATTGGCAAAACTTTATAAAGTGACCGGAACCAAACGCTATCTTGACCTGGCGAAATATTTCGTGGAAGAGACAGGGCGTGGAACTGATGGTCACCGCCTCAGCGAATACAGTCAGGATCACATGCCCATCCTGAAACAGGACGAAATCAAAGGGCATGCCGTGAGAGCAGGATACCTCTATTCCGGAGTAGCTGACGTAGCTGCATTGACCAACGACAAAGCCTATTTCGATGCGTTGACCCGTATCTGGGAAAATATGGTGAGTAAGAAGATGTTCATCACCGGAGGAATAGGTTCGAGAGCACAAGGCGAAGGTTTTGGCCCGAACTATGAACTGTACAACCATACCGCATATTGCGAGACCTGTGCCGCCATCGCCAATGTATATTGGAACGAACGTATGTTTCTGGCTACCGGCGACGCGAAATACATCGACGTGCTCGAACGCGCATTGTACAACGGTGTGATCTCCGGCGTATCCCTGAGCGGAAATAAATTCTTCTACGACAATCCGCTGGAGTCAATGGGCCAGCACGACCGCCAGCCGTGGTTTGGATGCGCCTGCTGTCCGGGGAATATCACCCGATTTATGGCTTCTGCTCCGGGCTATGCTTATGCTACCCAAGCCAATGATATTCTGGTAAATCTTTATGTACAAAGCAATAGCAAAATCAAGACTGCAACCAACACCGTACAACTGAACCAAACCAGCCAGTATCCATGGGACGGTGATGTGAAGATTTCGGTAAAACCGCTGAAACCGGGCAACTTCGCCATCAAACTTCGCATTCCGGGTTGGGCGAAAGACGAACCGGTTCCATCAGGCCTTTACAAATTCACCCAAAAGGCCGGAGTTAATTACCAGATTTGGGTAAATGGCAAAAAAATCGCCTCAACTGCTCAAAACGGATATGCTGTCGTTTCCCGTAACTGGAAAAGCGGAGATGTGATTGAATTGAAGTTGCCGATGCCGGTTCGCCGCATTCAGGCTAATCCCGAAGCGAAAGACGATCAGGGTAAACTGGCCATTGAGCGCGGTCCGATTATGTATTGCCTTGAAGGTTGGGATCAGGGCGACAAGCATATTTTCAACAAATACATTCCTGAAAATGCGAAAATGGAATTCCGTTATCAGAAAGATTTGCTGAACGGTGTGGGAACTCTTAGCGGAACTGCCATCGAAGTAGCGAAAGACAACGCTGATAAGCTAACCGAAAAAGAGGTTCCATTCATGGCCATCCCTTACTCTACCTGGGACAACCGCGGTAGTGACGAAATGGCGGTATGGATTCCGGCTTCTGCAAACTATGCCCGTCCGGTTCCCGAACCTACTATCGCATCAAAGGCAACTTCGGTTAACGGTTACGGATTTAACGACCAATGGGAACCTAAAAGCTCAAACGACATCTCCAAACCCTACCACTACTGGTGGTTGAAGAAAGGATCCGAGGAATCTATCGAATACGCATTCGAACAACCGGAAACGGTGTCAAACGTCCAGGTGTACTGGCTTGACCTTGACCACTACGATGGCGATTTCAGAATACCCGAGAGCTGGAAACTCTATTACAAAGACGGGGAGGAGTGGAAAGAGGTCCAAACCGCTGAAAAATACACCACCCTGAAAGATTGCTACAACAAACTAAACTTTACCCCCGTAAAAACAACCGGACTGAAAATTGTAGCCAAACTTCAAAAAGGCGAATCCGGAGGTGTACTGGAGTGGAAAGTTAACTGACAGTCAATAGGTAACATATACTGTGCTTTTTCATCATCGTTAGTTTGTGCTTCTTCGGCAGTTACCCGGTTATAGGGTTAACCGGAACTGTCGGATTAGCTGACTGACACAACAAGACTAAACGAGTTTATCAAAATAAACACCTTAAATTCCTAAATCAGTAAAAACATGAAAGTAAATTTTAGCTCCAATGGCTTTCTCAGCGAAGGCTTGTTAAAAGTTGCGGCATGTGTACTTCTGACCTCCGGAGTTGGTATCAGCCAAATATGGGCTGCTCCCACCGGAAACGCAGCAGTAACGGTAAGCCAGCAAAACTCAGTGACGATCACAGGTAGGGTTGTCAGCGACAAAGGAGAAAGCCTGCCTGGTGTAAATATCGTGGTAAAAGGCTCCACAAACGGAACGATTACGGACATCAATGGTAAATTCAAGCTTCAGGTCAGCCCAAAATCTGTTCTGGTATTCTCCTTTATGGGATATATCTCCCAGGAAGTGGTAACCGGCAAAGCCCAGAACCTGAGTATAACGTTGAGAGAAAATACCAAACTCATTGATGAGGTGGTGGTGATCGGTTACGGTACCCAGAAAAAAGGTGATGTAACCAGCGCCGTTGCCAGTGTGAAAGCAGAAGACTTTATCCAGGGTAAAGTGGGTGATGCTGCCGAACTGGTAAAAGGTAAGATTGCCGGTTTGAGCATCGTTAAATCATCGGGTGACCCGAATGCCACTTCCAGCATCATGCTTCGTGGTATTACGACGATCAATGGGAATGTCACACCGCTCATTTTGGTGGATGGTATTGAGGGTTCACTGACCTCTGTAGCTCCCGAGAATGTTGCCTCCATCGACGTATTAAAAGATGCATCGGCTGCAGCCATTTATGGTACCCGTGGGGCTAACGGTGTTATTCTGATTACCACCAAAGGAGGGAAACGCGATACTCCATCACGCGTTACCTATACCAGTTATGCCTCTTTGTCAGAATGGTACAAGACTGCTGATTTCATGAATACCAATGACATCATCTACGCCCGGACCAACTTCCCGTATGATGGATACGACACCGATTGGCTGAAAGCGGTCACCCGCAAAGCCGGTTTTACACAAAACCACTCGCTGAGTCTGGAAGGAGGATCTAAAACCTCATCCTATTCTTCCAACATCACCTATACGGATGAAGTAGGTATCATGCGAAAAAGCGACCGCCAAAACCTGAAAGCTCAGCTTGACCTGAACCAATATGCCCTGAATGATATGTTGAAGTTCAACGTTAATGTGCTCTATGGTACTCACAAGCATGCCAACAACGACAATGCGTATGTCTATCGCCAGGCGTTAATCCGCAATCCTTCATCGCCGGTGTACAATGCGGACGGAACCTATCATGAAGAGTTCGACAGATTCCAGTATTACAACCCTGTTGCCATCCAGAATGAACTGATCGGCGATACCCGTTCGAGCTACGCCCGACTGACCGGAAATATCACTCTTGAACCGATCAAAGGATGGCAAACCAACCTGATGTTATCTCTGAAAAAAGACGAGGCGACTTCCGAAAATTACTATACCGGTCAGTTTTATTCACAGAGTAAATATCTGGATGAAACACATGCCGTTACCAAAATACGCGGAACGGCTACTAAATCCTCATCCAACGGTCGCAGCGAAAATATGGAGTTGACCTCAAAATACAATTTCACTATCGAAAAAAACCGTATTTCTGCACTTGCCGGATATAGCTACCTATATAATGTATATGATGGATTCTCTGCCGGAAACTCCAATTTTCCATCAGAATCTTACCTCTACAACAATCTGGTACAGGGAACTTATCTGACCGATAAGGATCATTCGGCAAGCATGAATTCGTACAAAAACGACAATCGGCTGATCGGGTTCTTCGGTCGCGTCACCTATGGCTACGACGATCGTTACAATGCGATGTTCAGCCTGCGTCATGAAGGTTCTTCCAAGTTTGGATACAATTACCAATGGGGAAATTTCCCTTCGGCCTCTCTGGGATGGACCATGAGTAATGAGAAGTTCATGAAAGGCTTTAACTGGTTGAACAATGCGAAGTTCCGTTTGGGTTACGGTGTCACCGGAGTAATTCCAAATGACTCTTACCAATCATTGACAACCTTCGACTACGACACGTATGGTAAGCACCTAAGTAAAGATGGCGTATGGACACCTTCATTAAAAGTGGCTCAAAATCCGAATCCCGATTTGAAATGGGAAACTACCCGCGAGTGGAACCTGGGATTCGACTGGGCTGTTTTGAATTCCCGGTTGAGCGGTTCTGTAGATCTTTATACCAAGAAAACGGTCGATCTGCTTTATTTCTATGCAGTTCCAGTACCACCGAATATGTACGAAACTACACTGGCCAACGTCGGACAAATGCGCAACAACGGTATCGAGGTAATGATAAATGCCATTCCGGTAAGAACCCGCAATTTTGAATGGAACACCACATTGACGCTTTCTCACAACGAAAACAAATTGTTGAGCTTATCAAATGATTTGTACGAAACTGACAATTTTAAAGAAGAAGGAGGCGTAAGTGATCCGATTTCAGTACCAACGCACTGCATGGAAGTCGGCCACCGTATGGGAGATTTCTGGGGATTAAAATCAGCCGGTGTAAGCAAAGATGGATTTGTGTGGGTACAGGTATCCGATGGTAACGGAGGCTGGGTAGCCAAAGAGTTTGACACCAAATACAACGAACAAACCAACCGTCAACGCCTGGGTAACGGTCTTCCTCAGGTATATGCCGGATGGAACAACACCTTCCGTTACAAAGGATTTGACCTGAGCCTGCAATTTACAGGTCAGTTTGGATTCCAGATTCTGAATGTTCAGCGCGCCTTCTACGAAAACAACTCTATCGCATATAACCGTTTGAAATCAGCGGCTAAAATGTATGGTGCAGTTGATGCTTCAGGTGCTGCGGTAATTGACGAATCTACCGGGAAACAAAAAATGGTAAAACTCTCCAACTCTATGTCACAAGGCGTTTGGAGTGACTATATTGAAAACGGTGATTTTATCAAACTGACCAGCGCAACATTGGGATATACCATTCCAACCTCGGCTTCTATGAAAAAATACATCCAGAATCCAAGGATCTATGTATCAGGTCAGAACCTCTTCTGTATCACCGGTTATTCCGGACTTGACCCTGAGGTCTCTAACTTTTTCAAGGCCCCCGGTATTGACGATCGTGACAAATATCCGACCATTCGTTCCTATACCGTAGGTCTTTCTGTAAACTTCTAATACTCTGAATATCATGAAACTATTAAAATATTCCATACTTAGCCTTGCGGTTAGTTCGGTTCTGGCCTTCAGCGCCTGTACTGATCTGAAAGAGAATGTGTACGATGTACTGACTGATGAAACCATTGATGTTAACGACCCCGGAGTGGTAGGCTCCATGATGGGTGAGGCATATGCCCAGTTCCGTTTCCTTTACTGGGGATGGAACGGTTACTTCGACCTGAATGAGGAGTGCGCCGATACCTATATGACTCCGAAACGAATCGGTATCGGTTGGGGCGACCTTTACGTCAACATGCACAAACACAGCTGGAATTACACCCTGGGACACATCGAAGGATTGTGGCACTATGCTTACGTGGGTATCGGATACACCAACAAATGTTTGGACGTATTGCCCAAAACCGGAAACAACCAGGCTCAGATGCGCTTCCTGCGTGCGATGAATTACTATGTTCTGCTTGACGCTTTCCGCAACGTTCCATTGGAAACCACCCAGAATCTCCCTAAAGGCTACCTGCCCAAACAGGTTGACGCCGATTCGATTTTCAACTTCTGCGTGAGCGAGCTGAATGCGATCAAGGACGATCTCGGCACGGAAAAGGTATTCGGATATCCTAACCGTTATGCGGCCTGCATGGCATTGGCTAAACTTTACCTGAACTACAATACCTATTTCGGTAAGAACGATACGCAATATTATGAAAAAGCGCTTGCCGAGGTAAATGAAGTGATTGCAAACGGAGGTTATTCTCTGGCTCCTAATTATCAGGACAATTTTAAAGAGAATATTTCGACCTCACCGGAGGTTATCTTTGCTTTACCTCTTGACAAAAAGAACGCATCTCACAATTATCTGGTAAATAAATGTTTGCCAGGAGCCGGTGCTGCAGCTTACGGTTATGAAGGTTCCCCCTGGAATGGTAGCTGTGCCGTACCTCAGTTTATTGAAAGTTACGAAGAGGGCGACAACCGCCTTGGATATACCTGGGCAGGAGGAGTACAACGCATGGCGACGAAAGATGCCAGTGGTAAAACCATTCCTCAGTCCGGTGACCCGATTGCATTCTCTGCCGACGACTGGGCGGGACAAGGTGTGTTAAACTATTCGTTGAAGGTTCACTCTATCGATAATCCGGGAGCTTACCAGCAGGAGGGGTATCGTTTTGTGAAAAGTGAAATCGTAGCCGGAGACGGAGGTACATACGGTAATGATGTGGCCTTCTTCCGCCTGGCAGATGCCATGTTTATCAAAGCCGAATGTCTGTTGCGCCTCGGTCGTGACGAGCAAGTCGCAGCCGATCTGGTAACCGAAGTACGCAAACGCTCATTCAGCTCTGCGGCAAAAGCCGTTCGCACCGTTGCCCAGTTGAAAGGGGGAAGCCGCTACAATTACGGTCACCGCGAATATACCAGCGAGGGATTTGCCAACTGGGATCCCGCCTCATACATTAGCACAACAGAAGGAGGAGCTGACATCCAGTTAGGCGGTCTGCTGGACGATCTGGCTTGGGAGTTTGTGGGCGAACACCACCGCCGTCAGGATCTGATCCGCTTCAAAATGAGTGACGGACGTAACGTATTCAACGGCAAATCGTGGTTTTGCAAAGATGCCACCACCGAAACTCACTGGAACTATTTCCCGATTCCCAAATCGGCTCTGGATGCGAATATCTCGCTGAAACAGAACGCCGGATATTCAAACAGTTCGAATTAAGATATAAACTTCAAAGCCGGATGTTTGCCTCGCAAACGGTCAGACATCCGGTCACTTAAACAAGCTTTACACCATGAAGAAAATATATTTATATATCGCATTTCTGTCACTGTTGATGACAGGACTTGCCAGTTGCGGGGACAACATAGACTTCAGTAGCCTGCACTTTTTAACTGACGAGGAAAAAGCTGAAATAGCCCGGCAGGATTCCATTCGGGAGGCTGAAAGAACACATATCAATGCCAATCTGATTCTCGAATATTCGCTGGATGTTACAATCAGTAAAACATCTTACGATGGTGCAGCACTGGCCATCGATGTCGATAGAATTGCCAAACTTTTTGGTATTACCAATGAAGAACTTTTAGCCGGTATAGAAGGCACAGCCGGTGCTCCCGAAATCAAAGGCTTCGCCATCGAGGGGGTTACTCATGCCGACAACGGAACAGCCACCAATACCAACTCTCCCTGGGGCCACTGGTGGGATGCCGACGGCAACACAACCAAATGGGGCGAATCAGCCATGGTATTTGCTGAGTTCAATACCGAGGAGGGAAAATTCAACATTGGTCAATATCCGTCACATTTAACGGACGGACAAACGGTAAAAATCATCGAATGTCTGAAATACAACGAAAAACGTGTGGCTGTTGTCATCACAATCAACGCTAAAGCGGCCGGAAAAATCACAGCACCTGTCGTTCGCACACAGGATCTGACGATGGATGTTCTGGCCAGAAGCACATACGACATGGATTCTGTTCAGTTCAATGCTACTCAGGCTAAATCCGATTTAGGCGTGACCTCCCTGGCAGATGTGAAATTTATCGCTGTTAACGAAGATGGCTCATACAACCAGGAATGTACCGCTCCTCCAAAAGGATTCTGGTACGACATGAACGGCTTTGCCGGAGCCTGGGGGGATAATGCCAGCGTTTACTCTTCATATGGGGATCTCTCAGAAAACATGATCGGAATTGGTCAGTTCCCCGGACACCTGAAAGGCGGACAATCAGTGACTATCCAATACGGCATGTTGGCTAATAATAAGATCGTGATGCTGAAAATCAAGGTCAACGTAAAAGCATACCAGGATCCGGAAACGGCTCCAGCTGGTGATCCTAAAGCTGTTGAAAAAACAATCGAAATGACCAAGCCTTACAGCAACGACTATGCTATGGTAAAAGTGGATGTCAAGGAACTACTACGTGATGCGTTCAAAAAGACCACTTACCAGATCCACCAGGCTATTGTTGCCGGTGATTTGAAACTCTATCAGGGAGCCGTGAGCGAAACAGCTCCTACATATACAGCAGACGCTCCGGGCTACTGGCTTAAAGCGGATGGTACTGCTGCCGGATGGGCTGACAGCCAGGTATGGTGCAGCCTCGGACACAGCGAGACCGAGTTGTATCTCTACGGAGGTAATCACCCGGACAATGGAGTGGCAGGCTCAACGGTGACAACCAAACTGATTGCCACATACAACGGTGGTTCCGTGGCATTCAATATCACCTTCAAAGTAACAGCGCCTTAATTATAGCAGACTGGTTATGAGGTTATTTAAATTAAAATCAATATCACATAAGCCGGGATTTCCCGGCTTATGCCTTTCATTTCTCTTTTCGTTCTTATTTGTAGGAGTCTTTTCCCTGACTTTTGTAGGTTGTAAGACTGGCGTTGATGAGCCCACTCTGGCTAAAAAAGACACAGTGAAAACGGATTCCGGGGCTGTGGTCATTCTTAAGCCATCTGATGTAAAAGACTACAACAAATACTACAAGCCTCAGGAAATGAAGAATATGGATGTGCTTCGTAGCGACAGTAAGTGGTCGTTTGTGCGGAGCAAACAATCCGAGCATTTCTTTGTATTCTGGGAAGCGGGTTTCGGCAGTGATCCTAATGCCAGCACCGTACCTGAAGCCATGCGGATTGATGTGGATGATATGCTGAAAAAAGAGGAAGAATATTATGCTGTCAATGTCAATACACTGAAATTTGCCGAGGTCGGTAAAGGAAAATCAAACCTTGACAAGTATAAAATGCAAATCTACCTCTTGTATCAAACCGAATGGGCAGCTTACGGTGGCGGCTACGATAATGTGATTGGAGGATTGTGGGTTAATCCGGCAACCTGTAAACCGGTGGGATCTGTTATCGCTCATGAGATCGGCCACAGTTTCCAGTATCAGGTGTATGCTGATGCGATCGCGTCAGGAAGTCCCGATGATTTAACAACGGGATTTCGATATGGTTTTGGGGGTAATGGAGGTAATGCTTTCTGGGAACAAACCGCTCAATGGCAGTCATACCAATCGTATCCTACTCAGGCTTTTGATTCCTATAATTTTTCCGTATATACCGATAATTACCACCGTCACATTTGCCATGAATGGCAGCGTTATGCTAGCTATTTTATTCACTATTACTGGGCTCAAAAGCGGGGTATTGATTTTATCGGAAGAATCTGGAGGGAGTCAAAAAGTCCTGAAGATCCGATTCAGACTTACATGCGCCTGAATAACCTGACCGTTGATCAGTTGAATGCTGAGATGTATGAAGCGGCTACCCGTTTCGTTACCTGGGATCTCGATGCCATCCGCTCAAACGGAGCGAACTACATTGGCAAACATACCTACAAATTCTATCAGTTGACCGATGGAACTTATCAGGTGGCTTATGCTAGATGTCCGGGAACAACCGGTTACAATGTTATTCCGCTGAACGTTCCGGCAGCCGGAACCGTTGTTTCCACGGCCTTTACCGCATTAACTCCAGGATCAGCTCTGGCACCCGGTGACCCGGGCCAATATTCCGAAGAGGGAAAAACGCTGACAACGACCAAATATAACAGCACGTCACTCACTCGTGCCGGATGGAGATATGGCTATGTAGCCTTACTGAGCAATGGCCAGCGCGTTTATAGCGATATGAACCGGAAAACTTCTGCCAATGTGGAATTCACCGTTCCGGCAGGTTGCGTTAAACTTTGGTTTGTTGTACTCGGAGCTCCGTCATCTTATTTGCCCAGTGCATGGGATGAAAAAGAGAGCAACGATGATCAGTGGCCTTACACGGTTAAATTTACAAATACCGACCTTTTGGGGAATATTACCATTAATCCAAATGATACTCCGAAAGACCTGACATTGACCTATAATCTCTCATTTGCCGCTGATGCAGCCGCTTACTCAGGGACTACAGTCAATCTGAACACGAACGGGGACATCGCCAAAGTGGCCCAGGCATTAGTACTGCAGCCTTCGGCAATCGCAGGTGCCTTGCTCAATGCAAAAGCCACACCACAGGAGGGCAAAATCGCTTTTGCCGCCGTCGAGTCAAACGGTTCGCTCAACTACAACACCACCGCTAACGGACTGGGCTTCTGGTTCGACAGTTCGGGCAATGTAACCAGCTGGGGAAAAGACAATGACAGTAGATTATTCAACGAATTTGCATCCAACAATTTTGAATTTACTATCGGTCAATACCCGGGCAAGAGCAAAGCCGGAGACAAATACACCGTGAAGGAAGCATTTGTTTACACTAAGAATAGTAAGCAATATCAGGTGACATTTGTCTTTAATGTGACAATAAAATAAAAGTAAATCAACCGGGGCAGACACATGAATCCCTCAGGCAGGCCGCTTCATGTGTCACCCTAATCAACAAAAGGAATTGATGAAACCATACCTTCTACCGATGATATTGGGACTGGCAATCCTTTTCAGTTGTTCCAAATCAAATGAGCCTGTCGAACCGGATGCCCAGACAACGTCCCTCCAGACAGACAGTCTATTGGTTGCTCAGATTAATATCACGACTGAGAACGCGGCACCGGTGAATTCGAAGGAGACTTATGTCAATTGCTCGATTACGGTAAAATCAGACAATAAAAGCTGGAATTATTCAGGCAACGGAAAAATCAGGGGAAGAGGAAATTCAAGCTGGCTCTGGTATCCCAAAAAGCCGTACCGGATAAAGCTGAATGATAAGGCTGAAATGCTTGGCTTAAAATCGGAAAAGGATTGGGTTTTACTGGCAAATTATCGGGATCCGACCCATTTGATGAATACCTTTGTTTTCACAACCGGACAAGGACTGGGAATGCCATTCACTAATCATGTCAGATATGTTGAAGTAACCCTGAATGGAGACTATATCGGACTTTACATGTTTACAGAACAGGTAGAACTGGGCAGTAATCGTGTGGCAATTGATTCGAATGACGGCGTTTTGCTTTCACTTGACGCCGATGACGGACCTGACCTGAGCCCTGACGCAGGAGACAACTTCTGGTCATCGGTCTATCAAATGCCGGTATGTGTCAAAAGTCCGGATATTACATCGACGACGCAGTTGACAACAATCCGAACCGAATTTGCTCAACTGGAAACAGCAATCAAAAGTGCCGATTACAATAGCGTAGAGAAAGTCTTAAATATCCCGTCTTTTATTGATTATATGCTGATCCAGGAACTGGTTTATAACGTGGAAGTAGATGCTCCCCGCAGCATTTACCTTTACAAAGACAAAGATGGTCGCTGGACAATGGGTCCGCTGTGGGATTTTGACGCGGGATTCGATTTTGATTGGTCGACCATGTACACCGGACACAACTATTTCACCAGTTATACGGAACTTGTACTGGGAACAGATCCTGTCAATCATACCAAAGGATATGCAGTCCCTTCTTTTTTTACCGATTTGTTTAAAAGCAAGAGATTTGTCAGCGAATACAAAACCCGATGGCTAGCTATAAAAGACAAAATCATGACCGGGTATTGGGAAACTACCCAAAGTTATGGAGACGCAATCGCCGGAGCATTGGTGCGTAATGCTTCCCGTTGGCCGATTGACAAGAATTTTCAAACGGAGACTTTGCATTTGCATCAGTGGTTGTCCAACCGGGTCAGCTATATGACAACCGTAATTGCAAATTATCCGGTAGGGACGAAATAGGTAAATACGATAATCTGGATTTAAATATATGAACAAGATCAAGCTCCTGGCTTTATCCCTTATGTTGGGTGGAACATTCTGTTCTGTCAACGGGAAGGAGAAGCCCTCAACCAATAAAACAGGCAATCCCCTCCTTCCCGGCTACTTTGCCGACCCGTCAGTAAAGAAGTTTGGTGATACTTATTACATCTACGCCACTACCGACGGTATCAAACTGGCCTCGGGGACTCCGCAGGTGTGGATCAGTAAAGACTTCGTCAACTGGTATAACTACGAACTGAAACTTCAAATCCCTGAAGGACTCAATAACTGTTGGGCTCCCGATGTATTCCAGGCGCCCAACGGCAAATATTACTATTTTATGGGGAACTGTGAAGCGGGATGCAACATTTACGGGTATGTTTCCGATTCGCCGATGGGACCATTTACCCCCATCAATGAAGGGAAAGCGGTCATTCCAGCTGGCACATCAAAGAAAGATCTACCCGCTCTCGATGCCCAGTATCTCGTGGATGACGATGGTTCGGTCTATTCTTATTTCGGAACCTGGTGTACCTCTTTCGGTGGAATAGGATTTGCCAAAATAGATTCGAAGGATATGTTTTCCATTCAGAAAGCAGGCTTCATTCCTATTGAGCAGGTTCCAAAAGCTTTCGAAGCATCGTATCCCATCAAAAGGAATGGGAAATATTTCCTGATGTACTCGTCTGGAGATTGCCGGTTAAGCTCTTATGCCGTACATTATTCGGTGAGCGACAGCCCCGAAGGACCGTTCCGTCCGGGCAAAAACAGCCCGATACTCGTGACCAATAATGATGGGACGATTGATGGCCCCGGTCACCATTCTATTCTCAAAGAAGGAAACGATTACTATATTGTTTATCACCGCCATGACAATCCGCACAGTACTAACGGAGAGTTCAGACAGGTGTGTGTCGATAAGCTGGTATTCTCCGACGATGAAACGATTGAGAAGGTGGTTCCGACACATGCAGGCATCAGTTTGCAGGGAAAAAATAGGGCTACAGTTTCCGATTTAGCATATCAGGCGAAAGTCAATGCCAGCTCTTCCTACCTTTTGATCTCAAAGAAAACGGCCTATAGCAACGGTGATTACGACTATATCTACAAACCTGAAAACGCAGTGGATAACAACAACGGCACGCTATGGAAAGCCGCCTCTGCCGATATGCCGCAATCGCTGACCATCGACCTGGGAAGAGTAAAATCCGTAAAACGGGTAATGACTCAGTTTGAGTATCCGACCTTCTACTACCAATATAAAATCGAGGTATCAATTGACAATACAAACTGGAGTATCTTCAGCGATCGGATCAATAACCGCCGTTGCGGAAGTCCGATGATTGATGACAACGATACGAAAGCCCGTTACGTAAGGCTGACGGTAACCGGTACGGAGAAATCGGGCATGCTGGCTGCAGTATGGAATATCAAAGTGTATGATAAATTATTTGACGTCCCTTCATTTCAGAACACACCGAAAGAGAATGCACTCGGTGCAACAAGTACCAAAAGCCTGTTGGTAAATCTTGATGCCAATACGCTGAACTACGGAACCCTCTATTCTCAGGTTCCTAACCGGGGTACTTTGGGCGGGAAATTTGAAATAAACGGCGCTCCTTCGGTCGAATGGATCGACAGTGTCAAAGCCATTGGGTTCAATGGGGAAAGTTTTCTGAAGCTTTCGAAAAAAGCACCGGCCAGCCTCGACTGGAATTCGCCTTATACCGTTTCGGCCTGGGTATATAATCAGGAAATCGGACCGGGTGAATGTCTGATAACATGGACTTCCCGCGAAAACATGCTGCAATCTTCCTATTCCGCATTGATGTACGGAACCGGTCATTACGGGGCTGTGGCTCACGGTGACGGTGCGGTCGATTTGCCCTACAGGGAAGTTCCGGCGAAAGGCAAATGGCACCACATTGTACTTACCTTTGACGGCATGCTGGAAAATGTCTATGTCGATGGTAAACTGAATACCCAGTCGCCTATCTCCCTTTTTGTGGAAAAAGGAGATATCCTGATCGGAGCATCGGGTGAGCCGTCGGAAAACTTTTCCGGTTACATCGCTAACATCCGGCTGTATGATAAGGCTATTAGTCAGGAAGAGGTGCTGACGCTGAAGAAGTCAACTGAGCCAAAAAGAGGACCGAAAGTCATTATTCAGCAATATAATTGAATATCAATTTACAGATGATGGCGAAAATACCTTCCTTATTGAGACATATTTCCACCTGTAAATCCGATGGAAACTATTTCTTTGTAAAAGAATTAAACGCAGAAACTATCATTCAAAACACACATCAATAATAACTATGAGAAAACACCTATTGACAGGTCTGCTTTGTCTCACCATCGGTGCGCAGGCCCAGATAAAAAAGAGTGCAACTTACCCCATCACCCCGGTGCCCTTTACAGCAGTGAAGGTGACGGATGCTTTCTGGGGACAGCGCCTCAAAGCCAGCCGCGAGGTAACCATCCCGTTGGCTTTCCGCAAATGCGAAGAGACCGGACGATACGAGAACTTTGTCAAAGCTGCCCATCCGAGTGACAGCTACAAAGAAGAGGGATTTACCTTCGACGATACCGATGTATATAAAACCATTGAAGGGGCAAGCTACCTGATGCAAACTTATCCCGATAAAAAACTGGATCATTATATCGATAGTGTGCTGGCTATTGTAGCCAAAGCGCAGGAGCCAGACGGTTATTTATACACCTACCGCACCATGAATCCGAAACACCCGCACGAGTGGGTGGGAAGCAAACGCTGGGAAAAAGAGGAAGACCTGAGCCATGAGCTGTATAACCTCGGCCACATGATCGAAGGTGCCATTGCGCACTTTCAGGCTACCGGTAAACGGAACTTTCTGGACATTGCCATCAAATATGCCGATTGCGCCGTGCGTGAGATCGGCGAAAAACCGGGTCAGGTGAAAGTGGTTCCCGGTCACCAGATTGCCGAGATGGCACTGGCGAAACTCTATGTCGTAACTGGGAATAAGAAATACCTTGACCTGGCTAAGTTCTTCCTTGACAACAAAGGAAAAACCAGTACGCATACCGAATACAACCAATCACACAAACCGGTAATCGAACAGGATGAAGCCGTAGGACATGCTGTTCGCGCAGCCTATATGTACACCGGAATGGCCGAAGTAGCGGCACTGACCGGAGACAAAGATTATATCAACGCCATCGACAAAATCTGGAGTAATATTGTCAACAAGAAACTCTATATCACCGGTGGTATCGGAGCGACAAACAATGGTGAAGCATTCGGGAGTAATTATGAACTGCCGAATATGTCGGCCTACTGCGAGACCTGTGCGGCTATCGGAAACGTTTACCTCAACTACCGCCTCTTCCTGTTGCACGGTGACGCCAAATATTTCGATGTGCTGGAACGCACCCTGTACAACGGCCTGATTTCAGGCGTTTCGCTGGATGGCGGAGGATTCTTTTATCCAAACCCACTTGAATCCATCGGACAGCACCAACGCCAACCCTGGTTTGGTTGTGCCTGTTGCCCGTCAAACATCTGCCGCTTTATCCCTTCCGTACCGGGATATATTTACGCGGTGAATAACAATGATATCTATGTCAATCTCTTTATGGCAAACCATTCCGACGTTAAAGTCAATGGCAAAACCGTTGAGATGAAACAATCGACCAGCTATCCCTGGGATGGAAATATCAAAATCGAGGTAGCTCCGAAAGGCAAACAAAACCTCAACCTGAAAATCCGTATCCCCGGTTGGGTAACAGGTCAGGCAGTTCCGGGCAACCTGTACAGCTATTCCGATAAAAAGACATTGGGATACACCATCAAAGTAAATGGTAAAGCGGTTGATTCCAAAATCGAGAAAGGTTATTTCACCATCAACCGCGGCTGGAAGAAGGGCGACGTAGTAGAAGTTCACTTCGATATGGAACCACGAACTGTAAAAGCACATCCACTGGTACAGGATGACCAGGGTAAAGTGGCAGTAGAACGCGGACCGCTGGTTTATTGCGCCGAATGGCCCGATAACGACTTCAGCGTGTTGAACGTAGTGCTGAATAAAAAGCCGTCATTCACAGTAGAACATAAAGCTGATTTGCTTTATGGAATCAATGAAATCAAGACCGATGCGCAGATACTGAGCTACGATGCCCAGGGCAAAATCGCGGCAAAAGACGTGAAGCTCACCCTGATTCCTTACTATGCGTGGGCTCACCGGGGAAGTGGTGAAATGGCGGTCTGGTTGCCTAATGAATTGCGGGCTACCCGTCCGGTGATGCCTCCAACTTTGGCTTCGGAATGCAAAATTGATGCTTCTTACAAAGTAAAAGCCATCTCTGCCATCAATGACGGATTGGTTCCTAAAGATGAAAACGACCGCACAGTACCTTATTACCACTGGTGGCCGAAGGAAGGCACAACAGAATGGATCTCTTACGACTTCCCGGTAGAAAAAACAGTTAGCCGTTCCACCGTATATTGGTTTGACGACGCTCCATGGGGAGGATGCCGCATCCCTCAGTCGTGGACCATCTACTACAAGGATAAAAATGGAGAGTGGAAGCCGGTAGAAAATCCTTCACAATACGGTACCGAAAAAGGGATGGGCAACGACGTGACCTTCAAAGCCGTCACCACCAAAGCCCTGAAACTGGAAGTAAAATTGCCGGAGAAGAACTCCGCAGGAATCTTCGAATGGGAAGTAGAATAATCGCATTTTAATTATAGAGGAAAGGTCGCCTATTCATTGGGCGACTTTTTTTCATCCAATTAGACTGATTATTCCCCCTTTCAATATTGGCTTATCTCTAATTTTGCTAACAAGAAATTCTATACACAAGACAATAAGAATAGCTATGAAGAAAATCTTAGCGCTATCGCTAAACGTGTGGTTACTGGGCGCTACGCTCTATGCGCAGGGCACGGTAGAAGATTACCAGTGTGCCTTTTCCCTCCGGGATAAATTCAAGGACAAAGTATTTTACTCCGATGTAAACCCGCAATGGATTGCCAGTACGCATCGGTTCTGGTATGTGCGCAACACGCCGCAGGGCAAGGTGTACGTGATCACCGACGCCGAAAAGAAAACCCGCAAAGAGCTTTTTGACCATACCGCTCTGGCCAAAGCGCTTTCAACAGCTTCAGGCAAAACTGCGGATGCGAAACAGTTATGGCTGCAATCGCTTCAGGTAAATAAAGGTGCCGACTCGTTGCAATTCACCTTCAACGATACCAAATGGCTCTATTTGCAAAAATCAAATAAGCTGAAGAACCTGGGCAAAGTGGAGCCTCCGAAGCAGAACTATTGGGCTGCCGGAGACGACGAACGCGAAGGCGCTCCTGTACAATCTCCCGACGGCAAACAGACTGCATTTATCAAAAACTACAATGTCTATGTAAAGGAAAATGCCACGGGGAAAGAGAAGGCATTGAGCAATGACGGCTCTAATGGCGAATATTACTCGGCTTACATATCCTGGTCACCCGACTCGAAAAAGGTGGCGGCAATGAAAGTCCGTCCGGCGGAGAAGCATTTCATCTACTTTGTGGAATCGTCGCCAGCCGATCAGTTCCAGCCAAAATTACAGAAACGCGACTACTTCAAACCGGGCGATGCGCTTCCCGTGAAATGTCCGCATATTTTCGACGTGACCGATGGCAAACAGCTTGAGGCTTCGAATGACCTGTTCAACAGCCAGTTTGACCTGCGCGGTTTCGACTGGAATCCCGATAGTAAGTCTGTGACCTTCGAATACAACCAGCGTGGCCATCAGGCTTATCGCGTGCTGGAGATGTCGGCCGAAACCGGCAAGGTGCGCACCGTCATCAACGAAACCAGCAAGACCTTTGTCAACTACAACCGTTACTTCCGCAAGAATCTGGATAAGACCAATGAGATCATCTGGATGAGTGAGCGCGACAACTGGAACCACCTTTACCTTTACGACCGCCAGTCGGGTGAGGTGAAAAACCAAATCACCAAAGGGGAATGGTATGTGCGCGAGGTACTTGACGTGAACGAAGCCAAACGTGAGATTACCTTCAGTGCCAACGGTATGGTTCCGAATGAAGACCCTTACCTGATCCGCTACTACCGCATTAAGTTTGACGGAACGGGGCTTACCTGTCTGACTCCCGAAGAGGGGATGCACCAGGCCTGGTTTTCGGAAGACAAGAAATATCTGGTAGATGTTTATTCTTTGGTCAATAAAGCTCCGGTGGCTGTGCTGCGCGATGCTCAGGATGGCAAAGTAGCGATGCCGCTGGAAAAAGCAGACATCACCGAACTGCTCAAAGCGGGCTGGATTGCACCTGAGCCTTTCGTGGCCAAAGGACGTGACGGAAAGACCGACATCTGGGGGATTATTTACCGCCCGACCAACTTTGACCCAAGCAAAAAATATCCCATCATCGAATATATCTATGCCGGTCCGGGTAGCCAATATACACCGAAGACCTTTATCTCGTATAACCGCAATTTATCTGCGATTTCAGAGCTGGGCTTCGTCATGGTCCAACTGGACGGGATGGGAACATCGTTCCGCTCGAAAGCCTTCGAAGAGGTTTGCTACAAAAACCTGAAAGATGCCGGATTCCCCGACCGCATTGCCTGGACCAACGCACTGGCGACCAAATATTCGTTTGTCGACACTGCACGCATCGGTATCTTCGGCGCCTCTGCCGGAGGACAAGAGGCGATGGGCGCTGTGCTTTTCCACCCCGAACACTACAAAGCGGCTTACTCTTCCTGCGGATGCCACGACAACCGCATGGATAAAATCTGGTGGAACGAACAGTGGATGAGTTATCCGATTGGCAAGGAGTACTCCGAATGTTCGAATGTGGATAATGCTTACCGCCTCAACCGTCCGCTGATGTTGGTGGTGGGTGAAGTGGACGATAACGTGGATCCGGCTTCCACCATGCAGGTGTGCAATGCGCTGATCAAGGCGAATAAAGATTTCGAGCTGGTCGTTCTTCCCGGTACCAACCACACGATGGGTGGCGACTACGGTGAGCACAAACGTTACGACTTCTTTGTGAAGAATCTGATGGGGGTAAATCCTCCGGGATGGGATAAGGTGATGCCTAAGAAATAATATTTTGAAAAGAGCTAACAGGATTTCAAAACCTGTTAGCTCTTTTCGTTTATCACAAAATACCTACATTTGCAGAAAGGAAACATTAATCAATCTTATAAACATATCATGGAGGATAAATTAAACGTTGAGGCATTTGCACCGGAAGAAACAACAGAAAACAAAATCAGCATCTATTCTAAAAGAGCTATTTGGGGATTTTCAATTTTCATGACACCGATTTTTGCAGGAGTTTTGCTTATGCAAAATCTAAAAGATGTTGGTAAAAAGAAGCAGGCATATTTGGCCTTACTGATATCCCTTGCTTTTACTCTTTTCACGATTGTTGTCGTGAATAGTATAGAAGCAAAGAGTAATTCCATCTCCTATTTATGCAATATGATCGGCGGAGTGGTTCTTTCAGAAGTCGTCTTTAAAAAGCATTTTCCTAATGCTGAAGAGTATGAATACAAGAAAATATGGAAGCCTCTAATTATAGCTATCGCTCTAACAGGATTATTTCTTGCTTGCTATATTTACTCAAACGAAAACATTTAAACTAATTAATTGAGTCGCCCATACCTGACAGGTTTTGAAAACCTATCAGGTATTTTCTTCTGGTATTATCCTCTCCAAATTACTATTTTTGCAGCTCCAAAAAATCACACGAATGACAGCTATAAAGGAGAAAAAAACAACCAATAACATCCCCAAAATCTATTCCAAAAGAACCATCTGGGGATTTTCAGTCCTGATGACCCCACTGTTTGGTGGCGTGATGCTGATGCATGACCTTAAAAATGTCGGTAAGAAAAAGGCCGCTTACGTCTCATTACTGACCTCCATTCTCTTTACAGCGACCGCCTGTGTAGTGATGAATGTCATTGATAAGCCATCCAGCGGCTGGATGTATGCCATCAACATTGTGGGCGGATACATTCTGGCAGAGGTCTATCACAAAATGGGCTTTCCCCCGTCCAAATACAACGAACACCGGAGAATCTGGAAGCCCCTCGCCATCGCTTTCGTGCTGGCTATTCTGCTGGTGGCCTGCTATGTGCATTCGTACTAAAAAGAAAATACCTGACAGGTTTTGAAAACCTGTCAGGTATTTTCTTTTTAGGCAGTTACATGCCGCTTGACGCGTGATCAGCAACCGGCTATGCAGTCTGACTTTCACTTGCCTGACTATCCATCTTCGCTTTCGCCTTCTCCTTCTTATGCCTCCGGATACCGTCCCGAATGGCAATCCTCTTTTTCTCTTTAGTGATTAAATAATTGAGCCGGCGAACAAACGTTTCAATCGTTTCAGTACCGTCAAATATAATCTGGGCATTTACCCGAACGACAATCGCCCGGTATGCCTCGTCGGTCACCTTGCGTGTGCTAAGGACATTGCCGTTTCCCTTGTTAACCATTTCGCTGAAACGCTTCGTTGTAACCTGGTCAAACCGGGCATTTGCCTCATCCAGCGCGTCAAGCCATCCGGAGAGCGCCAATATCCTGACGGTATCCTCCTGCTTACGCAAGTTATAGGTAACCTTATAAATGAGCCCATTGCGTTTAATATTGGAGGTGCTATGCATTTCAGCAATGCTAATCATGATAGGCTCCATCCGTTTCGCTGCCTCGCGCACCTCGTCATCATAGTGGAGCAGGGAGCTCTGGTAGTGGTGATAGAGTCCCGAGTAGATTTCTTCCCTGCGAATGTTCAGTTTCACCAGTTCTGCAGTGAGTTCGCTCTTGCGCCGCACGCCGATTGCAGCATCCTCAGCCTGCAACGCCAGGTTGAAAGATTCGAGCAGGGCTTCATACCCCGCTGATGGGAAGTTTTTATCCTTCAGCAAATCGTTTACAAGATGCATAAACACGTTATGGGTCCCGTTTGGCATTTTCTGAAATGCTAGCGATAGGATTTTAGTCTTGTTCTCCATGGCAATATGAGTTATTGATGAAAACAGATATTGATTATACAAATATATTAATTTATCTCTATTATCTGAATCTGATATTATTAATCTATTTGGCATTCATATATATCATAATCTGATACTATAATTATATTTGAATATTTATACTATCAGATTATGGTGATATATTTATACAATATAGATACCCAGAAATAAGGAACAAACACCAAATTTACCGGGAATAACATTCCAATCCTGAGTTACAACCTCTGATCAGACTCATATAATTCTATCTCCACTTCATTTAACCTACCATTTCATTCCGGAAAATATCAGCCGGAGCAGTAAAAGGTGGGAGTATAACGGGTTTCTTGTGTAAATGAAGGTAAGATGTCCCAAGATGAAGCTGTGGAAGGCAATAAATGAGACACCCGGCTCCTTGCCAGATGCAGATACCGTGTGTTTTTCATTCACTTTATCCAAATTACGAAGCATTCCCCCATCGACTTCACCGTCTCCCCAGCCGTACAAACTCATGAAGGATATTTTTTAGCAAGTAAATGGTCTCTTTTCATCACTCAAATTATCGAAGAGTAATACAAACCTATTTTCCAACAATTATTATACCTGGATTTCTGTGAATAATATCAATTTTGTATTCCAAGACCCGAAGAATCTATTACACATTAAATCTGATACCTATTATGAAAAAAAGAATCCGTTCTATTGGATTGCTGATACTTATGCTTGTTGTACAGTCTGCATTTGCACAATATCCCGACGTCCCCAAAGAAGATCTGCAAAAAGCAAATGCTATATTGGAGGCTGCTACCCGTCGTTCCGATTCTATATGGAACAACATTGCTTATCCTATTGTCCAAAAAGAGGCCCAAAGCGGTCGTCCATATGTACCGTGGGCCGGTTCCCCCGACGATTTTATGCAAGCTAAAATCCCGGCATTTCCAGGCGCCGAAGGAGGTGGCGCGTTTACTCTGGGAGGTCGTGGTGGTCGTGTTATTATAGTCTCCAGTTTGGCCGACGATGGCCCCGGCTCATTACGTAATGCCTGTGAACAGGGAGGAGCTCGTATAATTGTTTTTAAAGTCTCAGGCATAATCAGGTTAAAAAGCCCGATTATGGTGAGAGCCCCCTATATTACCATAGCCGGACAAACCGCTCCGGGTGATGGGATTTGCGTAGCAGGAGAATCCTTCTGGATAGATACCCACGATGTCATAATCCGTCACATGCGTTTCCGACGTGGCGATACAAACCTGGCTCGCCGCGACAATGCAATTGGAGGCAAACCCTATGGAAATATCATCTTTGACCATGTATCGGCCAGTTGGGGATTGGACGAAATCATGACTGTATATAACCATATATATTACGACAGCATCAGCAGACGCAATGAAGAAAAATATTCTGTAAATATCACTATCCAGAACTCTATATTCTCAGAAGCGCTGGATACCTGGAATCATGGATTTGGCAGCACATTAGGAGGTCGCAATTGCACATATATGCGCAACCTCTGGGCTTGTAATACCGGTCGTAATCCGACTGTTGTCTGGTGTGACACTTTTAATTTCACAAACAATGTTATATATAACTGGGTAACACGAACCGTCGATGGTGGAGACTCTCGCACCCGGTACAATATCATCAACAATTACTTTAAGCCAGGACCGCAAACGCCGAAAGATGCACCGGCTGGCCATCGGATACTAAGACCCGATGCTGTTCGAAGCAAACTTCCCGACAAGGTATTCGGCCGCTGTTATGTCAACGGCAATATCATGGAGGGTTATCCGAATATAACACAGGATAACTGGGATGGAGGCGTACAAATAGAGGATCTACCCAATGCCGGTAAATATTTAGCTGACATAAAATGGGACAAGCCTTTTCCGATGCCTCACATAACTATTCTTCCATCAGATAAAGTATTTGATTATGTATTGGCAAATGCCGGAGCCACACTCCCCAAACGTGATCCGGTAGATATCCGTGTAATAAAACAGGTTCGGACCGGAAAGGTGGTTTACAACCATAAATATAAAGAGGATGGAAAACCTCAGTTCAAAAATCGTCGATTACCTAAAGATTCTTATAAACAGGGAATCATCACCGACATTGCCCAGGTAGGCGGATATCCGAAATATAAAAGCACAAAAGCGCCGAAAGATACCGATAACGACGGCATGCCCGATAAATGGGAAATAAAATACGGATTAAACCCGAAAGATGCTTCCGATGCTGTCAAAGACTGTAACGGTGATGGCTATACCAATATCGAGAAATACATCAACGGCATTGATCCGACAAAGAAAGTGGATTGGTCTGATCCGAAAAACAACCATGATACCTTAGAGTATGATAATTAAAACCTCGGGGCTGATATTAATGAACCAGAAAGAAATTGTGACCTGGAAATCCATTAAACAGTAAAGAAAACTCTGCTTAAAAACATCTATCATGAGAATTAAAACACTCTTAATCTCTATTCTTCTATTCAATCTGAATCAGTTATCTTCCCAATTGCAACAAAGCAAGATTCAGATTACCCATATAGCCAACCCGGCTAATGCTCAAAGTCTGAAAAAAAGTGTCAGCACACAAAAACCTCCAGCAACTTCCAATAATGCCCTAAATACCCAACAAGAAAACAGGCTGATCGAGCTCAGGAATTTTTCCGACAATGGCATTTTTGACGGAACAAGAAATATCCGGATTGTTCTACCTCCTGATTATTATAAAAGCAAGGAAAGATACCGTGTGATCTACTTCTTCGATGGGAAGAGAGTGCTTTCAGGCCCTCAAAATGACAAGGATAAGATGTCTGCCGATTTCTATCATGATGAATTGCTAAAAGAAGGGCTGATCTATCCGGCCATACTGGTAGCCATGCACGATAACGGTCATCGCACGAAAGATCTGACACCGACCAAAGGTCAACTGAGTGATGAATCGGGCGGCGATCTTGAAAAATACTACGGCTTTATTTCCCGGGTCCTGAAGCCTCACATCGACTCCACATTCCGAACCATGAAAGCCGCGAAGTTTACCGGCATTGCGGGTCATTCTTACGGCGGACTGGCGGCGGCATGGCTGGCCTGGATGCACCCCGAGACCTTTGGTATGGCAGGATGCATGAGTCCGGCTCTGTGGTGGGACAATAAACTTTTGCTCGGAAAAATGGCCAATGAAAAATACACGAAATCTAAATCCCGGTATTGGATCATGTCTTCAGATGTTAATATGCCCGATATGTGGAATGAAGCCAGACTGGCGGCTCATTTTCTCAAAGAAAAGGGATGGAAAGAAGATCAGAACTTAGCATATACACATGTATATGGGGGACTCCATGACATTCCATCATGCAACAGCCAAATGCGAAATATGCTCTATTTTTTCCTGAGAAAAAAGAAACCGGCATTCGTCAGTGCTTCTATTAAAAATGTTTTGGAAACAACTACCGAGCCTATCGATATCGAATCACTTGGTGAAAATGCCTGCCTGCTTCTCGACCTTCAATACACAAACGGATACAGAACCAATGCCATTAGTCCCGCGTATTCTGTCGAAAACACAGAAATTGCTTTTATGGATGACAATATAACCGGAGCTATTTCACCCAGATCAGCCGGAATAACAAATCTTCAAATGAGCAGTGGGAAAGCCAGAGCTTCTATCAAAATAAAGAGCTTTGATTACAACAACCATGAAAATTACCCTCTCAGCGAAACAACAAACAAAGTAGCTATTGACGGAAAACTCAATGACTGGGATCACCTGAAATATAGCTACTCAAGTAAAACAGACACCTGCAAGCGATACCGTTTCGACCTCAAATATGATGATAAATTCCTCTATATAGCCGTAAAAGTCTTTGATCGATCGGTCTCTCTCGATAGCACAGACGGATATAAAAAGAGAGACCGGATTGTCATATTTTGTGATGCCCGGAAAGAGCCCGTACGGTCGTTAAACCGGGGGCTTTCTCCCTGGACAAAATTTCTTCAGATAGGCATATCGCCGGGGCGGACAATACAAGAAATGCAGCTCGAAAGAAAGGAGCCTTTCGGAAAAACATTACCGGAAGAGTTGCAAGCTGTCAGCATTACTGACAATGATGGCTATATTACGGAAGTCGCTATTCCTATCAGCTATATCAAGTCCCAACAGGGAGAAAACTGGGACGGCATCCGGCTCAATATGTACCAGAAAGATGTTAACGAAAAAGAGGACTCCAACAACCGTTACTATTGGCGACCTGACTGGAAGAGAGCTGAAAATATCAGTGGATCCGGTTCTTTTAAAAGACTACAAAACCTCTGATGTTTCTTTGAGGGTCTTCACCCTGTGTGGGCGGGGTGGTTTCTACAGAATAATATCATCCTACGAATAAGAAATTCACAATTCCACCATTTATTATTTACAAAAGTGCTAATATGCAAAATATATAAACCTTGCATATTAGCACTCTGGCGTTCAATCCATATATTGAAATCATTCCCCCATCGACTTCACCGCTTCCACCAGTCGGATAAACTCGTGACGGTAACCCTGACGGTCTTCACCCATACCTTTACGGGCAAGGTCGATGGCCTGTTGGTAAGTCGCATCTCCTTTGAAGTCGGAGTTTTTCAGCAGCTGGCCAAACATCGCTACTGCGGATGCAAAAGCGTAATCTTCACTCATCGTTTTGCCTTTATCGCTGACCAATACCGGCTGTTCCATCTTCTGGCTTGTATTGCTGTCGATGGGTTTGTAGCGCAGCTTGACGGTCATCAGTTCGTTATTGGCCGCACCGGTTTGAGTCGGTTTGGTGGTTGACTTTTGGTATTTCAGGTCATCCACGCCACCGTAGTTATTCTTCACTCCCACGGGGATGATTTCGTAAAATGCAGTCACGGTGTGGCCGGCACCCAGTTCGCCCGCATCCTTGGTATCGTCGTTAAAATCCTCCTTGTTAAGTAATCGACTTTCGTAACCCACCAGGCGATAGGCATTCACATACGCCGGATTAAACTCCACCTGAATCTTCACATCCTTGGCCACGGCATACATTGTTGAGCCGAATTCATTGACAAGAACCCGGTTGGCCTCCTGAATATTGTCGATGTAAGCGTGATTGCCGTTACCTTTCTGGGCCAGTATCTGGAGTTTGTTATCCTTGTAGTTGCCCATGCCATAACCTAACACTGTCAGATAAATACCAGACTGGCGTTTTTCCGAAATCAGGTTTTCGAGTCCGCCTTCTGACGAAACTCCCACGTTAAAATCGCCGTCGGTACAGAGTATCACACGGTTGTTTCCTCCTTTGATGAAGTTCTTTTCTGCAATACCGTAAGCCAGTTGAATGCCCGCACCTCCGGCTGTGGAGCCACCGGCTTGAAGGTTATTCAAAGATTCGAGGATTTTTTGCTTATCACCTCCCGATGTCGAAGGCAACACCACTCCGGCAGCACCGGCATAGACGACTATCGAAACCCGGTCCTTGTCACGGAGGTTATTGGCCAGCAGTTTGAGCGAAGATTTGACCAACGGCAGCTTGTTGGGCTCGTCCATCGAACCGGACACATCCACCAGAAACACAAAGTTGGAAGCGGGCAAACTGGCAGACGGAATCTCTTTCGCCTTTACTCCGATGCGTACTAACAGGTGGTCTTTAGCCCACGGACAAGGCTGCGATTCGGTCAGGATATTCACCGGATGATTCCCATTGGGTGCGGGATAATTGTAGGAGAAATAGTTGATAAACTCCTCGATACGCACGCTTGCCTTTTCCGGTTTTTGTCCCATATTTATCATGCGACGGGCGTTACCATAAGCTGCGGCATCCACATCAAGCGAGAAGGTGGAAAGTGGCTCATGTTTTGCATCCTTGAAGCGGTTCTCGGGTGTTGCAGCATATTCCTCGTCATTCACCTGCTCGTCGGCTTTTATCACCGGTGGGCAGAAGCGTTTGCATTTAGTTCCATAACCGACCACTACTACTTCATCGGTACCCTTGTCAAAGTTAACGGCACCGACCGCTGCGGTGGATTCCATCACTCTGTCCTGAGTGACCATTTCCTCTTCTTCATTCACCTGCTCATCCGGCTTCAATGCAATACTGCGTTTCAGGGCTACATCACAACGGGTGCTTGTTACCCGAACCTCTTTTCGTTGATAGCCCCGACTGGTAAATAGAAGAATTCTGCCTTTTCTTACCGAGATGGTATAAATACCACCTGCATTTGTCCGGGTCTGGGCTTGTGTACCCTTCACCGTCACTACCACACCGGCAATGGCACGCCCCGATTGGGCATCAGTTACTCTACCCGATACCACCAACTTTTCGGTTGTACTTTGGGCAAATACAAAAACGGCTGACAACAAAATAGCAATAACGGATATTGCCTTTACTACTTTCGTTTGCATACTATAGAATTTAATGGATTAGAAATCGTTTTCTCAATAGATGCGGCGACTTCCGAAATTCCATAAAAGAATTTCTATTTTTGTGGAAATAATTTTCAATCGGGCGAAGATTACTGGTTGCATTGTGTTTTGTTTTAGATGAGAAAAGACTTTTCTCATCTAAAATTCGTGTAATAGGAGCCACGAATTCACGAATTAATAATACAACTAATTGGTAAAATAAATTGAATCGAATTCGCCCAAATCCTTTTTCAAAATTGAAAAAGCGGGGATACTATTTTATTTGTGTATTCGTGGCTATAATTTTTCGATATACTTAGGCTTTTAACTCATCAAAAGCAGCATACTTTAATTTGAAGATCAGGCATACATACAGCGACCTTAGCGACGAAGATTTAGTGATACACTATCGGAATTCGTCAGAACAGGTGATGTTGGGACAACTTTACTCCCGATATATCCCGCTCGTGTATGGTCTCTGCCTGAAATACCTGCAACATCAGGAAGATGCCGAGGATGCCGTAATGCAGATTTACGAAGAGCTTTCGGTAAAAGTCTGTAACTATGATATTGCGAACTTCAAAACGTGGCTCTACAGCGTGGCGAAAAACCATTGCCTGCAAATCCTGCGAAAACATCAACCCTTTACTTTCGAAGAAATTAGCGAGAAGGTTGTGGAAACCGACCACTTCGAGCATCTATTAGATATCAATGAAAATATCGAAAAAGAAACCGCGCTCAATTATTGCCTGAAGACCTTGCCAGAAGAACAAAAGCGGTGCATTGTCCATTTCTTCTTCGAGGAGTGCTCGTATGCCGATGTGGTTGAACTGACCGGATTTGCATTGAATAAAGTGAAAAGTTACATCCAGAACGGGAAGCGGAACCTCAAAATCTGCATGGTCAAAGTATTAAATCATTGAGATGAGAATCAAACACTACATACAGGGCGACAAGCGGGGCAAGGATGCCCACCGGCTGGAGCGAGATGCCATGAGCGACCCGTTCCTGCAGGAGGCGTTGGATGGTTTTGATTCCGTCCCGGGCAACCATGCTGATGCATTGGAGCGACTGGAACAAAATATCATGCACCGGGCTTCTGCGAAGAGACGCCGACAACTGATTATCAACTGGTCGGTAGCTGCTACGGTACTTTTGCTGATTGGGCTGGGCAGTTATTTCATTTTCCAAAACAGTGATAAAAACGCACCGGTCGTAGCCACTACCCAAAAGGCAAAACCTTCCCATCCGTCTGTGAATAAACCGGAAGAAATCGTCAGGGAAGCAGAGCAACAAAAACAGACAAAGCGATTCACCCCGCCTGTCATCAAGCCCGACGACCAGGTGAATGAAGAGGAGGAGATGGTAACACAGGATAAGGTCATGGAATCCACTGCTGCTGTTGGTGCTGTCAACTTCGATAAAGGTACGGATGATGTAGTGGTAATGCCGCCGGTAGTTCAGGCAGAAAAACCAGTCGTCATAAAGGGCAAAGTAGTAGATGAATCCGGAGCGCCATTGGTGGGTGCCTATTTAATTGACAAAAAGGACAAAAAGCAAGCCATAACCGATAGAGACGGTAAGTTCGCATTAACCGTAAAGGATAGCGATTCGTTGAATCTGACAGCCAATTACATAGGATATGATTCAAAAGAAATAACAGTTGTGCCCGATAAAGAAAAAATTATAACCCTGAATCAAAACCGAGATTCGTTTAATGACGTAGTTGTGGTCGGTTATGGTTCAAGTAAATTGAAAAAAGGAACTATCCATTCAACTTCATTCGGTAAAAAAGAGTTCCTGGAATATTGTAGGAACAAAGCCGAAAAAGGCCTTTGCGATGAGATGGAATCAAGCGTAACGGTTGAATTTACCATCAACGATAACGGACGACCATCCGGATATAAGTTCTCAAAATTCACTTGTGAGAAAGCCAAATCCGAGATCGAAAAACTGCTTAACCAATCTCCGAAATGGACTAAGCCGAATCAAAAAGTATCTGTAAAGATCAGCTGGTAATATTAAAAGAGGTTTTCAGACAGCAACCTTTCGATAGCCCATATTGTTCTATACAATAATGAGTTAAACCTAAACCACCTATCCTTACACTACATGCTGTCATGAAAGCCATTTTACTTGTAATCCTTATTACCTTTTCTGCAAAAGGATTCAGCCAATATGACCTGCTTATCCTGAAGAACTACAAGACCGGAAAGATTATCTTTATCCCCGAGGGGAAAATGGTCAAGCTGACGGATGGCTCAAAAAAGTCGCACAAGGGCATCCTCTCCATCAAGTGTGATTCGGCTCAATGCCACAATCCTTTGCTTCTTGTTGGGAAAGATTCGGTCTATCTTGATAATGTGATTCTGATTCGAACAAAAGCTGTTTATGCACAAGTATCCAGCGGTGTAATGACTGTCAGTGGAACAGCACTTGGGATTGAAGGGTCTTATTTCTTAGCTATGGGATTAGGGCTAAATACCAATACCAAAGGAATGGAGAAATATACCAAATCCGTTATGTTCTTAAATGGGGGCGCATTCTCACTGGGAGGACTCACACTAATTACTGCCGGAGTTTTTCTCTGGAACTCTTTCGCTAAAAAATTCCCAGCCAACAAGTGGGAATATTTTGCCCAATCTCCCATTGCTCACAACGGGGAGCCTGACAATTCCAATCAAACAAGTACCATTGCTCCATAATACTGAAAACGGGACATCCGCTTATGCCGAATGTCCCGTTTTTGTGAGATATAGTCTCTTTTATTTCTTCTCATAAAAAGAGATACCTTCCTGTTCTATTGCATCTTTCAGGCGTTCCTCCTTGAGTAAATTGTAGCAAATGACCTCAAAACAATAGGGGATCAGCGTCTCTTCATTGAGGTCATAAGCAATATCATAGGCTAATGACTGGGTGACATTCTCGCCTTTAATGGCAATTTGCACCACTGAACTGCATTTGCAGTCATTTTTTGCGCGTGTGCCGAATACCAGGGCTTCCTGCACTGCATCGTATTTTGCCAGAACCTCCTTAACGACCCTGACTTCCTGTTCTCTCAGACCAAACATAATATTTTTCTTTTAAGGTTATATCATTTCTCAGACACTGTGTGTCCGGTGTATTTTCAGTAACAAATATATCAAATTATGGCATATTCCACACAGCCGGAACACGCTTTTTCGGGAAAAATCAGCGAAAAAGCTCACTCAGGTCCTTGCCCGAATAAGCAAAGCTTACGCCCTCGTGAATCAGTCCCCGCGCAAACTTCCGCACCGACTCAAACTCCGGTTGAAATCCGAATAACAGGAGTGAGCTCGCACATTTGTGCAGGCGGATGGGCCAGTTCTGCCAGTCCTGATCCGGTAGTGGATGGTCGATGTGACTGCTGCGCTTCAGGTCCCAGCCCCATGAACGCAATAGCAATTCTGCGCCCAAGACCAGTTCCTGCATAAAAACCGGATCCTGTTTTAACTCATTAATCTCATCCTCAAATACAGTATAGGCAAAACCGAGCCGACTCGGTTTGTCGATAGGGAAGGCCCACCAATCGTAGTGCGAGATGTGAAATTTCTGCCAGTCTTCAGCTCTGGCCCAATGTTCAAATTCGACAATCTGTTGGTGGTGTTTTCTCTTCAGTTTGGGGATTCCGACAAATTCCGGATGATCGTTTTTTTTCATGGTTGAAGGTTGTTGAATGTTTGACCGATACCATAGAAAACAATCTGTCATGAAAAGAGTTTTTCATTCAGAGCGAAAGGAATGATTGTGATTTTCAAAACAGTTGCTAACTTCGCAGCCGTTTTTCTGTCCTATATTTCCATACCTACTGAGAATTATGAAAACAAAACTGCTCATCCCCGCCTTAATGCTGATTGTGCTTGCCGGCTGCAACCGCTTCCGTAAACAGGAACCCATCGATAATCTTTACGGTGCCTATCAGGGAAAAGTGACCTATCTGTTCCAATTTTCGAAAGTGGATAAACGGTTAAAAGACCAGCAGGAAACCCGCGATTGCCGGATTGCCGTTTACAAGCAATCGAATATTTCCTACATGAAATGCGCCGAAGGAGTACTGGTGCTTTCAGGTATTATGCCGGGCGATACCAGTGTTACCTTCTTCATCCGCCCGCAACGATTCACCGAGGCTAAGGAGAAAATATCCGTAGTGGGAAAACCATTGCGCTTTACCCGTCCGACCCGCACGAAGGGCGACGCCTATTTTGAGACTAAATACAACAAGCTGATATTTTCCTATAAAGGGGTCGTTCCGTTCAATAAAGGGAAAATTCATGTGAATATCCCGGTGGAAGCCTATTACCGCTTACAAAAAATCAACATTTCACAACTGAAAAAGGAACGGATGAACCGGATTAAAAAACTCAATCAATAGTCTGAACTGTTATTTCCCCAAAAAACGCTAAAATAACCTCATCCTTTAAACCATATATGAGGTATCACGTCAAACAATTCCCTGCATTTTTTTCAAATCAAAATGCAGGGAATTAGTTTTTTAAGTGTGAACCTATCATTTTAAGAATAATCATTTGAATGAAAACAAAGAGATCTTTGCTATTGAGCCTGGTATTACTGTTGGCAATAATAGCGCAAGCCGGTAGTGTCACCGGTAAACTGGTGGACAGCAAGACAAAAGCCGGACTGGACTATGTCAACGTTGTGCTTTTCAACGCAACCACAAACAAAATGGTAAAAGGAGCTTCAACTGCATCCGGTGGAAACTTCAATTTTCTGAATATCCCTATGGGTAAATATCTGCTGAAAGCCACGTTTGTGGGATATTCTCAACTGGAACTTCCGATAATCATCGACGCTAAACGGCCGGAACTGACACTGGGCTCAATTGCACTTACTGAAAACTCCCACAACCTTAAAGAGGTGAAAATTGAAGGGCAGAAATCGCAAATGCGTTTTGAAATCGACCGCAAAGTCTTCAACGTGGATCAGAATCTGGCTGCAGCAGGAGCTTCTGCTTCTGAAATCCTGAAAAACATCCCATCAGTGCAGGTAGATGTGGAAGGAAATGTATCGCTGCGCAATGATCAAAACGTAACCATCTGGATCAATGGGCGTCCTTCCGGATTGAGTGCTGACAACCAGGCGCAAATACTACAACAGATGCCGGCAGAAAGCATCGAGCGCATCGAAGTGATCACCAACCCCTCTTCCAAATTCAGCCCGGATGGCTCTGCCGGTATTATCAACATAGTGTTGAAAAAAGACCGCAAAGCCGGATATTACGGAAGTGTTTCCGTGGGTGGTGATACCTTTAAAGGGATCAACTCCGCATTCAACATCAACTACACAAGCCCTAAATGGGATGCTTATGCCAATGTCGGTTTCCGCAAAAACGAATTTAAAATGTGGTCGGATGGCAACCGGAATACCTGGAAGCCTAACGGTGACACCACCAATCTGGTGACGGACAACAACTCAAAAATGGGTGGCTACGGTGTGTTTTCCCGAGCCGGCGTGACTTACCATGCGGATGATAAGAATGATATCGGAGTAAGTGGCATGTTTATGACTTCTGACCGTTATAACCGTTCGAATGTCGCTTATGAATCACATCTGAATGAGGTTTTAAACAATCAATATAGCCGATATTCGGATGGCGACGGTAACCACGGCATGTTTAACGCGATGCTTGATTATACCCACAAATTCAACCAGAAGGGACACGAAATCCGATCAACAGTAGAGTATAACGGCATGAATTTTGGCAACAACTCGACCATGTATCAAATGGATGCCGTTCATAACACTATTACAAATCCGGTTTTGACCCAATGGATCAACAGCGATAACAAACGCCGCGAAGTGGAAGTGCAGATGGACTATACCTACCCGATCAACGAAAACAGCAAACTGGAAGCGGGCTATAAAGGGGAATTCAACAAACGAAGCAGCCCGACCAGCGCGGAGCTGCAAACCTTACTCGTAACCCGCAAACCTCAGTATGAGCTAAACAATGAATATTCAGGACGTGACAACAGAAACTCCCTCTACATTACCTATGCGGGTAAAATCAGCAAACTCAGCTATCAGGCCGGCTTGCGTGGGGAGTACAACGTGATGAAAAATACGGCGGTGAATTACGACAAGTACAATAATGATTCAACCACTACATTCAACAAGACTTATCCGGGCATTTACCCGAGTCTTTTTGTGAATTACACACTTGGCAATGGCAACGAGCTGCAGTTGAACTACACCCGTCGTATCAACCGTCCCAACGGTCGCATTATGAATCCGTACCGCAACGTTTCCGACTCGTTAAATATCAGTTACGGTAATCCTAACCTGACTCCGGAATATTCCAATTCGTTGGAACTGAACCATATCAAGACCTGGGAAAACCATTCGCTTTCATCATCCATCTACTACCGCAATACTTCCGATGTAATCCAGTCGGTGAGTTACGTGGAGTATATCAACAATAAGTCGGTAAAATTCAGCACCTCGCAGAATATCACCAACTCACAGGCAGCGGGTTGCGAGTTTATCCTGAAAGACCGATTCATGAAGTTCATTGACGTAACCTCTACGTTGAATATGTTCTACAATCAGCTGGACGGATTTACCTACGCCGACACCTACTACAAAGGCACCGAAAGCTTTGCCTGGAACGCCCGCATGATGGTTAATATGGGACTGCCGGGGGGATTAATGGGGCAGTTGACCGGCGGATACCAGTCAAAACGTAACATTGTGCAGGGAGAAAGCCTGCCAAGCTGGGATATGGATGCCGGATTGCGCAAGACCTTCTTCAATCGCAAGTTTATCGTCAATGTGATGGTACGTGACCTGCTCAACTCTCGCAAAAACCGTGTTCGTACCTGGGGTAGCAACTACAATGACTACACTGTCAGCCAGTTTGGTGGACGCATGTTTGGTATCAACCTGACCTACAACTTCGGAAGCCAGAGCTTACAGAAGAAGAAACCAACCAAACAGCGTGAGAACGGTGATACCGATATCATGAACGGCAATGACATGTAACCACATAGTTTTATTGTTTTGAGAGTAAAAAGCTCCGTTAAGTCAGGATTCGTCCAGCTTTCGGAGCTTTTTGTTTTCCGGTAAAAGGAGAAAAATGCTTTTTGATTAGAACAAAAAGGCTACTTTTACACCTTAAACAATCATTCATGGCCTTAGAAATACGTCCGGTAAACAGCAAAAAAGAGCTGAAGCAATTTGTCAAATTCAGAATTGATCTCTATAAAAATAACCCTTACGCCATTCCTCCGCTTTATATGGACGAAATGGGAACTCTCGACCCAAAGAAGAATCCCGCCTTTGAATTTTGTGAAGCCCAATGCTTTATGGCCTATAAGGAAGAGAAAATCGTCGGTCGTATTGCGGCGATGATTAACCATCGGGCGAATGAAAAGTGGAATGAAAAGAACGGCCGCTTCGGCTTTATAGATTTCATTGATGACGAAGAGGTTTCATCCGCGCTGCTCAAAACCGCCGAAGAGTGGGTAAAAGCCAAAGGAATGACTCATATCCATGGTCCGCTCGGCTTTACCGATCTCGATCAGGAAGGCATGTTGGTAGAGGGTTACGATCAACTTGGCACAATGGCCACCATCTACAATTATCCTTATTACCCGGTGCATTTGGAAAAGCGCGGCTACCGCAAAGATGCGGAATGGCTGGAACATTTAATCACCATCCCCGAAACTCTTCACGAGAAACTCAACAGGATAGCTGACATTGTTACGAAAAAATTCAACCTGCGCGTCCTGAAGTTTTCAAGTACCAGACAACTGATCAAAGAAGGATATGGCAAGAAGTTTTTTGAACTGATCAACGTGTGTTACAGCCCGCTGTACGGTTCCACTCCCCTTAGCGAGAAACAGATCGACTATTACATCAAGATGTATATCTCGATGCTGAATCTGGACTTCCTGACCCTGGTCGTAGATGAAAGCGATGAGCTCATCGGATTGGGGGTGGTAATGCCCTCCTTATCCAAAGCGCTTCAGAAAATGCAGGGAAAACTCTTTCCGTTCGGATTCATTTACCTGCTGAAGGACTTAAAAATGAAGAATCCGGTAATTGACCTGCTACTGATTGGGGTCCGGCCCGATTACCAGAATAAGGGGGTCAATTCCATAATCATGAATGATATCCATGTGAATTGCCGGAAGCATGGTGTTAAATATGCCGAAAGTAACCCCATGTTGGCTGACAACGATAAGGCGCTGGCTCAATGGGAATACTTTGAGAGTAAAGTTCATAAACGCCGTTGGGCTTTTATCAGGGAATTATAATCGGAATATACATAGAATAATGAAAGGGATATTACGAGCAGATGATCGTAGATATCCCTTTCATTGTTGAGTACCTCTGAGAGCCACTATAGAAACGGTTTATTGCTTTATAATTGTAACTAATGAATACGTTACAAGCGGAAAAATACTTTCGCAAAAAACGTTGGATTATATTCTGTTGTTAGGAATATTCGAAGAGGAAGAAAAAAGGTATTGAAAAGCGTAGGTATAGCCCTGAAAGAGACACAAAGAGCAAGGTTCATCATGTCAATAATTCCGGAAAGATATTCAAAAAATACTCAGTAGAGTTTCCAGGAGACGCCTTGTGCATCTCCTGAAAATATTATATGCTTAAACGGCAACTGTCTGCATCGAATGAATATGATGCGTTTGGTGTGCAACCACCCGGTTGTTTACATATTCTTTGTAGAAATCGGGGTGTGTAATCTGGAATGGCAACATCAGCATATCCATGCATTCACTCAGCAGTATGCGGCAGTCTTTAATCATTCTTTTAATCTTAAGCGCTTTTTCCCAGGCACTTTCATTTCCTGCATGCGTGTTCTCCAATGCATAAATATCAAAGTTATACACGGATAATTTGTGCAAACCGGCAATAATAGACGGATTATCCTTAATCTTATCCAGATTGCGATTTAGGAATGCTGCAAGCTTCTGCTGCATGTTGTACTGGTTCAATTCTCTGCGTGTCATCATCGTACTAAAAGATTTTACGTTTAGGTAAATATTGAAAGGTTCATCATCATCAGTTGTCAGAGCATTGAAACGCAAAAACTCTCTTTCTTATTTAGAAGAGTATGTTTTTTCAACGCTTTAGCGAATGCAAATATAAGTCGTGTGATTTAATAAACAAGACTTTTGTAAGGGCTTTATTTTATGTTTTACAAATAGTTTTTGCAGCCTATGTTGTTATTATATGTTTAACGAAATCCAGATTAAACTATTGTCATAAAGCAAGAAAAGGATCCCGTTTTTCAACGAAATCCTCTTCTTGCTTTATAGATGTTTTGTGAGAATACAAAATCAGCTTTTCATCTTCTCCATTAACAATGAAACAGCCTCTTTGACGCTGTTGGTCTGGGCAATACAGTTGATGAATGCGCTACCGATGATAGCGCCGCTGGCATTTGATTGAGCGGCCTCCAGTGTTGCTTTGTTGGAAATGCCGAAGCCAATCAGACGAGGATTCTTCAGTCCCATAGCATCAATGCGGCGGAAGTAATCTTGTTTCTCATCACCGAATGAGCTTTGAGCTCCGGTGGTTGAAGCCGATGAAACCATGTAGATGAATCCTGATGTGTTTTTATCAATCAGGCGGATGCGCTCCTCCGAAGTTTCAGGCGTAATCAGCATGATAAACTTCACGCCGTATTTGTCGGCAATCGGTTTATAATTAGCCATATAGTCGTTGAAGGGAAGGTCTGGGATAATGACACCATCGATTCCCACTTCGTGGCAGTTTTTGCAGAATTCTTCGATACCCATCTGCATAACCGGGTTGAGGTAACCCATCATCACCAGCGGGATGTGGATTTCGGCACGGATGCCTCTCAGTTGGTCGAAAAGTTTGCGCAACGTCATGCCGTTTTCAAGAGCAACAGTACTGCTTTTTTGAATAACCGGACCGTCTGCCATAGGGTCAGAGAAGGGGATTCCCACTTCAATCAGGTCAGTACCCTGAGCTACTAGTTCGCGGATTACTTCGCGTGTGCTGTCAAATGTCGGATATCCGGCAGTGAAATAAACCGAGAAGATTCCTTTCGGTTTTTGTTGGAATAATGATTCAATGCGATTCATATCTTTGATTTACTATTTAATCATTTACAATTTACGATTTCCTGAAAAAACGATTCTAAGCGAGAGGCATCCTTGCGCCCCGGTTCGGTTTCGAAACGGCTGTTGAGGTCCACACCGCGCAACATCGGGTGATTCACCGCCTTGATGGCTTCTGCGTCATCCGGACCGATACCGCCACTCAGCAGAAAAGGGGTATTGCCCTGATAAGCTGAAAGAATACTCCAGTCGAATTTCTTGCCCGACCCGCCGTGTTGGGGTGTTTTAGTGTCGAAAACGTAAAGGTCGCAAGTGCCTTCGTAATCCTCCGTTTTGTCAAAATCAGCCGGTTCAGCTATGGAAAAGGCTTTCAGAGTCAAAAGGCCGGCTTGTCTGAAGGTGTAGCACATATCTTCCGATTCCGCCCCGTGAAGTTGTACACCGTTGAGGTTGTATTTCTTTACCACCTCCAGCATATCATCCAGTTCTTCATTGACAAATACGCCGATTTTCAACACGTTTCGGGGAAATGAAAGCATAAACTCCTTATCCAACGGCTCCGCATAACGAGGTGATTTGGGGTAGAAGATAAATCCCATCATATCAGGTTTCAGGGCAATGACTTCCGATATGTTTTCGGGATATTTCATCCCGCATACTTTGATTTTCATCTTTTTACTTTTACCTGAGCAATAAAGTCAGCCAATGCCTGAGCCGGGTCAGCCTGTTTCATAAAGTTTTCTCCCATCAGGAAGCCTTCAAAACCAGCATTACGCAACTCACGTACAGTTGCAGGCTCTGATATGCCACTTTCTGAGATTCTCACGATGCCGTGAGGAATCTTTTCACTCAGGTCAAATGAAGTCTGGATATCGGTGACGAAAGTGCTAAGGTTACGGTTGTTTACACCCACCACGTCAACGAATTCGTTGATGTGTCCAAGTTCCGCATCATTGTGAATTTCAAGCAATACTTCCAACCCAAGGGCGTGAGCCGCTTTAGCAAGAGTCTTGGTTTCGAAAACCGAAAGTGCTGCTGCAATCAACAAGATAACATCGGCTCCCATCACTTTGGCTTGCATAATCTGGTATTCGTCCACAATAAAATCTTTCCGTAGAAGAGGAGTTTTCAGTCCAAGTAAATCTACCAATCTACGGGCTTCCTGCAAATCCTTCAACTCACCGCCGAAGAAGTTCATGTCGGTCAGTACCGAGATGGTTGCCGCTCCGTTTTGAGCGTATCCGGGCACGATGTCTTCTATTTTCGCACCTTCCTTGATAAAGCCTTTGGAAGGGGATTTACGCTTAAACTCGGCAATGATACTGACTTCTGAGCTGGTCAGTGCTTGTTTGAACGAATAGCAGGTGCGGGCCGTTTCGCACAATTTGGCTAATTCGGCAGGAGATTGCACCTCTTTGTGTGCCGCAATCTCGATGCGCTTATTGGCTATGATTTTTTCTAAGATGTTCATTCTCTTTTGTTTTAAACGCGAAGTCGCGAAGATGCAAAGGAATACCTGGAGACTCAGCGACTATGCATTCATTTAACTATTAATCTCAACAAACTTTTTAAAGGCAGCTTTTGCTTTGCCACTTTCAATCGATTCTCGCGCTTCGGCGATGCAGGCCTCGATGCTCTTTTCAGGCGCACAGGTCTGGATGGAATATGCAGCATTGATGACCACCGCATTGATTTGTGCTTCGGTAGCTTTGTTTTCCAGAACGTTGTCGAATATTTTAGCTGCAGCTTCCACTGTATCGCCCCCGAATAAATCCGGCTCGGAGCAACGGGTAAAGCCCAGCTCTTCCGGAGTAAGGACACATTCACCCGAACGGTTGATTACTTTGAAATTGTCAGTCAACGAGATTTCATCGTAACCGTCCAGACTGTTCACAATGGTAAACTGTGTATCGGTTTGTTGGTACAGGTAGTGGTAAAGACGCGCCAGTTTCAGGTTGAATACGCCCAATACCTGACGTTTAGGCATAGACGGATTGACCAACGGACCCAGCATATTGAAGAAGGTACGTACCCCCAATGCCTTACGCACCGGAGCAACGGTTTTCATTGCCGGGTTAAAAAACGGAGCGTGCAGATAAGCCATGTGACACTCATCCAGCGAACGGCGCATCACATCGATATCCTGGGTGAATTTCACACCGTGGTGTTCAATCACGTTTGACGCGCCACTTACCGAGGTTGCACCGTAGTTACCGTGTTTCACCACGTTGTAACCGGCTCCTGCAACTGTAAAACAAGCAGCAGTAGAGATGTTGAAGGTGTTTTTGTTGTCACCGCCGGTGCCGACGATGTCCACGGCATTGTATTCCGCCAGGTCAACCGGCACACGCATTTCCAGCAATGCATCGCGGAAGCCCGAAAGCTCTTCGATGCTGATACTCCGCATCAGAAAGACGGTGATAAACGCCGCAATCTGACTTTCATTGTATTCCCCTTTCGCCATGCGGAGCAGTACCTGACGCGCCTGTTCGCGGTCAAGGGTGTTATGGTCGAAAAGATGGTATAGTAGTTGTTTCATAAAGAGACCTCCCCTCCCGATAGTTATCGGGACCCTCCGAAGGAGGGGCTTTTAGTTAATGGGTTTATTTATTGTTGTTGCAAATCAATAATTTGCAGAGTTCGACTCCCTTCCCTTCGGGGAGGGATGGGGTGGGGTTGTCCTACGCCTCAATCCAGTTTTTCAGCATCTTTAATCCTTCCGGAGTCAGTACCGATTCCGGATGGAATTGTACCCCGCGCACGTCATACTCTTTATGGTGCATGGCCATGATTTGTCCATTTGCATCTACGGCTGTTACCTCGAAGCAGTCCGGCAGATTATTGTTGCTCACAATCCAGGAGTGGTAACGACCTACCTCAATCTGTTTCGACATACCTGCGAATAGGATATCTTCCGCGACAATGTCAACATTTGTAGCCACACCGTGGTAAACATCTTCCAGGTTTATCAGTTCGCCACCAAACGCTTCACCGATTGCCTGATGTCCCAGGCAAATACCCAGGATGCATTTGGTCGGAGCATATTGCTTGATTAATGGTAGCAGCAAACCCGCTTCTGATGGTATTCCCGGACCGGGAGAGAGCACGATCTTATCGTATTTCGCGACATCTTCGAGTGCGATCTTATCATTTCTGTATACCTCAATCTCGGCGATGTTGAAGCTCTTCAACGCATGTACCAGATTGTAGGTAAATGAATCGTAATTATCAAAAACTAATATCTTCATGTTGTTATGTTTTTATTTTTACGAACAAATTCTGTTTCCTTTTGAGTTATTGCTGTTGTTTTCTCCTGATAGTCAACATTTCGTTTCCACCTTTCTGGAACTCGTAATCCACCGGTTGTATCCGTGTGTCGTATTCTTCTGAAAAGAAATCGAGAATAGCATCCAGAACGGTTGACTTTTTAGCATCCAGATTGAGTAACGGAAATATCCGGATTTCTTTACAAATCCTGAGCATTTCCTGAATCGATTTGATGTGAAAGTCTAATCCTAACTGGTCGTAAAGGACCAGAAAATGCGAACTCAGCCCTATATCGAATGTTGAATCCTGAATATTTAATTGCTCCGGCAATTCGTGATGAATGTATCGACCTTGTTGTTTACCCAATGGATAATCTTCAAGAAATCTGTCCATTGCCCCGCTTCGGATGTGCTCAAGTTCTTCTATGCTTCTGATGTTTTTCCAGATAAAGTTCTCCGTATTATTACGTGTCTGTTCCAGTACAATTTCCCTGGATTTTACAAACTGCGTTTTAAGCTGAATTTCAGAAAACTGATAAATCGGGTCAATAGAGACGATTCGATTGCCTAAGGAGTGCATTTCAGCATTGAAGCTCGCCGGACCGTCACCGAAGCTAATTATCTTTTTATCCAAATCAGCTTTAGAAAGAGAGAACATCGACCGGTATTCTTCCAGATTTCTACCCCATGGGACTACTTGTTCCAATACAAAAGCCATGACTCAAATATATTTTTACTTATTTGATGGTTGAAGCCAGCAGCACCGCCTTATTCAGCGCTCCCAGTTTGTTATTCACCTCCTGCAATTCATTTTCACGAACTGATTTGGATACAATACCCGCTCCAGCCTGGAAGTGCAGCGTATTGTTTTTGCTCAGGAAGGAACGGATGGTAATGGCCTGGTTGAAGTCACCGTTGAATCCTATGTAACCGATGCAACCTCCGTAGAAACCACGCGCATGCTTCTCGATGTCGTCGATGAGCTGCATCGCACGAACTTTCGGCGCTCCTGAAAGAGTACCTGCCGGGAAAGTGTCGGCAAAAAGCTTGATGCGGTTAGCGCCTTCGTCAATGGTTCCAGATACGCGTGATACCATGTGGATCACGTGTGAGTAGAACTGGATTTCTTTGTATGACTCTACATGAACCTTCGAACAGTTGCGGCTCAGGTCGTTACGGGCCAGGTCAACGAGCATTACGTGCTCGGCGTTTTCTTTCGGGTCTTTCAGCAATTGTTCAGCCAGCTCCTGGTCTTTCTGGTCGTCGCCGGTGCGACGGAATGTTCCCGCAATCGGGTCGATAGTCGCTTTGTCGCCTTCCATCTTGAGGTGGGTTTCAGGAGAAGAACCGAAGATACGGAACGAACCGAAATCAAAATAGAAGAGGTAAGGAGATGGATTTACCGAACGTAAAGCGCGGTAAACGGTGAAATCGTCGCCTTTGAATTTTTGCTCAAAACGGCGTGAAAGAACAATCTGGAACACATCGCCGCGTTTGCAGTGTTTCACGCCTTTGTCCACCATTTCCATATATTCGTCATCCGTGATAGGAGAGGTGATGTCACCTTCCGCTTCAAACGAATAAACTGGGAAATTACGGCTGTCAATCATCGAAACCAGCTCCTCCATTTCGCTTTCGCCACCGGCAGGAATATTTTCGACAATCACCATTTCGTTTTTGAAGTGGTTGACCACGATGATGTATTTGTAGAAAATGTAAACCATCTCCGGTGCATCGCTTTGAGTTACGCCCGGTTTGTTAATCGATACATTTTCAAAATGTTGAACGGAATCATATCCGGTATATCCGAAGAATCCGTTAATACCGGTCGGGTTATTTTCGTAGTTTACGTCAAACTGATGTACGAAATTTTCCAGTAAAACAGGCAGTGAATTATCTTCTGACAAGGAAATAGTCTGGATTGTTCCATCCGGATATTGTTGGTAAACCGTTCCCTTTTCAGCGGTAAATTTCGCCAGCGGCTTGATGCCGATAAACGAGTACCGGTTGTCCACCACGTGAAAGTCAGTACTTTCGAGCAATGCCGACTCGGGGAAAATGTCTCGCACCTTCAGGTACAGGCTCACCGGAGTCTGAAGGTCAGCCAAAAGCGTTTGGCAGCGGGTGTTTATTTTGTATTGCATTGTTTTTGTCTTTAGCAGTTTTTGATTGCGATGCGGCGCATCATTTTCAAATTCTCAAATCTTCAAATTTGCTTATTTTCCCTGGCGGCTTTCGAACAAGGAAACGTATGTTTCCATATCCTTGTCGCCACGGCCGGATAGTGTAATCACTACCACATCATCCACTTTGAATTTCTTTTTACCCAAAACAGCCAGTGCGTGTGACGATTCGATGGCCGGAATGATACCTTCCAGAGCTGTCAGTTCGAATGCTGCGTCAATAGCCTCGTCGTCGGTAATGGCCAAAACTTCGGCGCGACCGCTTTGAGCAAGGTGAGCGTGCATGGGTCCGATACCCGGATAGTCGAGTCCGGCAGAAATCGAATATGGCTCAATAATCTGACCATCTTCGGTTTGCATCAGTAACGTTTGGCTACCGTGGATAATCCCTTTACGACCGAGGTGAATGGTGGCAGCAGTTTCGCCGGTTTCAATACCCAAACCAGCAGCTTCTGCCGAGATGATTTTCACACGGTCATCGCTCAGGTAGTGGAAATATGTTCCGGCAGCGTTACTACCTCCGCCCACACATGCTATGAGGTAGTCAGGGTAATCACGGCCCTCTTTTTCAAGCAACTGTTTTTTGATTTCCTCGCTGATGATGGATTGGAAACGTGCCACCATATCAGGGTAAGGGTGTGGTCCTACGGTTGAACCGATAATATAATGTGTATTCGAAGGGTTGCTGCACCAGTCACGAATCGCTTCGTTGGTTGCATCTTTCAGCGTTTTATTACCGCTTTGTACCGGGAATACCTTAGCGCCGAGCATCTCCATCTTTTGTACGTTCAGTTTCTGGCGTGCTACGTCGGTCGCTCCCATATAGACCACGCACTCCATGTTCATCAACGCACAAACAGTAGCTGTTGCCACACCGTGCTGACCGGCTCCGGTCTCAGCAATGATACGGGTTTTACCCATTCTGCGGGCTAATAGGATTTGTCCGATGGTGTTGTTGATTTTGTGAGCGCCGGTGTGGTTGAGGTCTTCGCGCTTGAGGTAGATTTTTGCTCCGTATTTTTCTGAAAGACGGCGGGTAAGGTAGAGAGGAGTAGGGCGGCCTACATAGTCGCGCAACAGTTGCTGGAATTCTTCCTGAAACGTCGGGTCGCTCATCACTTCCAGATACGACTTGCGCAATTTCTCTACATTTTGATAAAGGATTTCGGGGATATAGGCTCCTCCGAATTCGCCATAATAACCTTCTTCGTTTACGTTGTAGCTCATATGTTGTATATTTTGATAATCATTCTTTTTTGAGAAATGGGAATAAAAAAAGCCTGTCGTGAGTGCGACAGGCTTTTGTTTATATTTTGCTTTATAGTAGTTGGCAAATTTGGACAAAGAAATAGCGACTCACGACCGTTGAAGTTGTAAGCGCCACCACCAAAATTTGTTTACTACTGTAAGATTCATATTCGTTTTGTGATTGAATTTGTTGCAAATGTAAAGGGTCTGAATTAAAAATGCAAACGTTTTGTCCTTTTTTTTGCTGATAGTGAGAATTTTGCTTTTATCCCGCAAAATATTTTCCGTATGGCAGTTTATTCAGACCATAAATAATTGCAGTCGAAATGGTTAAGCAAAGCAGTGCCAGTACGGGGATTAACAGTCCCGGGTGAACAGTATTCCAATGGATATTTATTTCGACCAGATATCTCAGGACAAGCATGTGTACCAGATAGATTCCGAAGCTGTATTTGCTGATAACATTGCGGAGTTTAATGACAAGAGGATTTGTAATTTCCAGTTTGCGGAAAAAGAGGAATACTCCTATGGTGAAAAGTATCACATTAGGAGAAAGATTTTCATACAGCATTTCATTAAATGACTTTTCTCCAAATGAAATCATACCTGTGCCGATAATCGTGATAACTATACCAATGATGATGCAGGTTGCGGCAACGATATTATTGGTTTTCGGTTTAATGCTTTTGTTGGCCAGGTAATACCCCAATACCAGATATCCCATGCGTCCCGAGAAGTTGGCGATGTCGATTTCCATATGGAAATCTGAAAAGTAGGGTTGTTCCAATACAACGGCACACAGCCAGATGCCAAGGAAATAAAGCATCTCTTTTTCAGTGCAATTCCGGGCCCATTTCCCCAGAATAGGGATGAAAAGATAAAGCCCTATAAGCATGTAGATGTACCAGAAATGAAACGAAGCTCCATATTGCAGTTTTTCCAGAATGTAGTCAAGGCTGTCGAAGCTCAGGATATTTTCGCCGTTTTTTGCCTTATCCCAAAAGTCAAAAGCAATGTAAATCAGGCTCCAGAAGAGAAATGGCGTGAGCACACGGGTAAATCTTTTTCTGAAAAAGACCCCGAGGCTATACTCTTTGCCCAGCAATAAAACTCCGGTAAGCATAATGAAAATGGGCACGCTGTATCGCACCGCACCGCTGTAGATGTCACCTATCCACCAGTCTCCGGCAGGGATTTTTCCGAATAAAAGCACCGTGTCGCCTGAGGAATGAAGGAGTACGACACCGATAGTAGCCAGTGCCCGGAGATTGTCTATCCAGACTTGTTTAGTTGTTGGTTGCATCAGGTGAGAATTTGTTGCAAAATTAGAGCGTTTTTCGGGAATGTGGTTATTCTCAGCTTTTCTTGTCCTGATTTCTCTTTCATTAAAAATCAAATTGTGTACTTTTGTTCTCAAATTTGAGTACCGAATGAAACGATTTCTCCTGGCTTTTTTTAGCGGGCTTTCACTGATCTTTCCGGCTTTAGCCCAACATTATCGCCTGCATCCCGATATTCCCGTCGATAGTTCCTATTCAGCCCAAAACGAGTGGAAAAAACACAGCAAAAAATATCAGGCAATTACGTTGGCAGATGTAGGCAACACTGAAAAACTTCAGATAAATAACGACGTCGTCTATGCAAAATATGGAAAAAGGGAGATGCATCTTGACCTTGTCAGGCCTAAAGGTGTGAGTAAAAAGGTTCCCGTGGTGGTGATTGTCCATGCAGGAGGCTGGCGTTCGGGGGAGAAGAATATGGACCGTCCGATGGCATACGAACTTTCCCGCAATGGTTTTGCTACAGTCTGTGTGGAATACCGTCTTTCGATGGAGGCCAGATATCCGGCTGCTATTCAGGATGTAAAGGCTGCCATACGATGGGTCAGGGCAAATGCGAAAACATACGGGCTCAATCCTGACAAAGTGGCAATTATGGGTACTTCTGCCGGTGGCCAATTGGCGTCATTAATCGGAAGTGTAAATGAGCCTTTTGCCAAATATCAGAATGAGCTTTACAAGAAATATTCTGACCGGGTACAGGCGGTCGTGGATGTGGACGGTGTGCTGGCATTCCTGCATCCCGAATCGAGCGAAGGACAGGACCAGCCGGGTAAAACCTCTGCTGCAACGCTCTGGTTTGGAGTTTCTGCAAAAGAAAACTCTGCGCTTTGGAATGAGGCATCAGCCTTGCACCGGGTGAATAAGCACACCGCTCCGTTCCTGTTTGTCAATAGCGCCCAGGCCCGTTTCCACGCCGGGCAAAATGACATGGTGAATAAACTGAACCAACTGAGAATTTATAACGAGGTGCATCAGATTCCTGATACCCCGCATACTTTCTGGTTATTCCATCCCTGGCTGGATACGGCGATGACCTATATTGTTCCTTTCCTGAATAAAACGTTGAAATGAAGAGTTTGATTTTTGCCGGATTGGCTGTTGCTCTGCTTACTGCTTGTCAGGCAACGGTGAAGCATGAGGCTACACCATCCGATTACATAGTCCGCAAGGGCGAAGTGTTTAAAATTGATTTAAAATCCAATCCTACCACGGGTTACCACTGGGTGATAGTTCATCGTGACGAACGGGAGCTGGCTGATAGCGTTGCTGATATTTTCACACCGGATAGAAAACCAAAAAATGGTTTCGTTGGTGGCGGTGGTACACAAACCTTTAAGTTTAAAGGGACAGATAAAGGCATCGACACCCTGAAATTTGAATATGTGCGTCCGTGGGAGATAGGAGCAGAGCCATGCCAGACGGCATCTTATATCATTGAAGTTAGATAATTCACATACGAATGAAATTATATATACCCATTAACGGCAATCCGATGAAGGCGTTTTTACTGATGTTGGGCGGCCTTTTTACCGGATATCTGATTGCTTTTGCGCTCATCTTTTTTGCCGCAAAGCTGAATGCACCGTTTGGTGAAATCCTTTTTCATCAGGCGCCAGTTACGGCTGAATACGTACGATGGATGTTTGTTCTTTCCACTCCGCTAACGTTCGGATTTCCGGTGTTATGGGTAGCGCGGACATACAAACCAGGTCAGGGATTGTCATTTCTGCAAATCAATAAACCGACTACCGGAGGGATTGTTTTGTTTGCCTTGTTGGCAATGGTGCTTGGTCAGGGATTTATCTCCTTGTTGGGTGAATGGAACAGTCATCTGGTACTACCTCAATCTTTGGCCGGACTGGAGCAATGGATGAAGAGCAGTGAAAAACAAGCCTCCGATACGATGAATCTGGTCATGCAGACTCATTCATACGGAGTGTTATTGCTGAATATCCTGTTGATGGCTTTCCTGCCGGGTATTTTTGAAGAACTTCTTTTTCGCGGGGTGATTCAGAATCTGATGATTGATTCGCTGAGACGGGTTCATATTGCGGTCTGGATTACGGCATTTGTCTTTGCTTTTATCCACATGGAGTTTTACTCCTTTCTGCCTCGATTGGCGTTAGGCCTTTTGCTTGGCTATCTGGCTGTGTGGAGCCGTTCGCTTTGGCCATCCATCATTGTCCATGTTGTTAATAATGCGATGGTGGTGTTGATGACTTTTAGTGCGTACAATAAAGTTATTTCCCCAGATATTGAGAAGTCGATGGAACATATTGATCCGGTTTATGGGGTGGTTAGTCTGGCAGCTGCATTGTGGATGTTGTTTTTGGTAAAACAGCTTTCGGACAGAAAAGAGACAACTCAATAAGGAGATCTTTTGTTTAAACTTATCACAAAGCCGCTCCGGAGCTTCCCGAAACGGCTTCGCTTTTATTTCCCTAAAATCAGATGCTATTTACAGCATTGAGATCTTCAAAAGCCACTTTAAGTCGGGCAATCAATGACTCTTCACCTTTGCGTAACCAGACGCGAGGGTCGTAGTATTTCTTGTTTGGTTTCTCGTCACCTTCCGGATTACCGATCTGGCCTTGCAGGTAACCACGGTTAGCCGCTTCAAACGCACGAACACCATCCCAGTATGCCCATTGGGTATCGGTGTCGATGTTCATTTTTACCACACCGTAGCTGATGGCCTCACGGATTTCTTCGTGGGTCGAACCCGAACCACCGTGGAAGACAAAGCTTACCGGATGAGCATCTGCAATGCCCTCTTTCTCCCGGATGTAATCCTGTGAGTTTTTCAGGATAATCGGAGACAGTTTCACGTTACCCGGTTTGTACACTCCATGCACATTGCCAAATGATGCCGCGATGGTAAAGTTTGGAGAGACTTTGCTCAACTCTTTGTATGCGTAATAGACATCTTCCGGCTGGGTGTAGAGCAGGCTGTTATCCACACCGCTGTTGTCCACACCATCCTCCTCACCGCCGGTAATGCCCAGCTCGATTTCGAGGGTCATGCCCATCTTGCTCATGCGCTCCAGATAACGTTTGCTGATTTCGATGTTCTCTTCGATCGGCTCTTCCGAAAGGTCCAGCATATGAGAACTGAACAATGGTTTCCCTGTTTCGGCAAAATGCTTTTCGCTGGCATTCAGCAGTCCGTCAATCCAGGGAAGTAGTTTCTTTGCTGCATGGTCGGTGTGGAGGATGACGTGTACTCCGTAAGCCTCTGCCAGCGTGTGGATATGTTTAGCTCCGGCAATAGCGCCGAGTATCGCTGCCTGCTGGCCTTCAAGTTTCAGACCTTTGCCGGCATTGTATGCCGCGCCGCCGTTTGAGAATTGTATCATCACCGGAGCATTGACCAGTTTCGCTGATTCCATGATCGCATTAACAGTAGATGAACCAACTACATTCACTGCGGGAATGGCGAAGCCTTGTTTTTTAGCTACTTTGAAAATAAATTGCAGGTCCTGACCGGTAACTACACCGGGTTTTACTACCTCTGAAATTTTACCCATAATCGTTTTTATTAAAGTTTAGGAATAGGTTCGTCCCTCTGCTCGGACGATTGTTTTAATTCTTGATTATCTCAGACATAGATGTCCATTGCGGGCATTTACCTGTAATAGAGATAAAGTGTGCATGCTAAAAAACAAGCTTTAAAATGAAATTGTTTGCCCCCTTGCGATTGAAAAAATCACAATTTGCACAAAAATAAGTGTCAGGTTGTCGGCTTAACTATCATTTTACAAGATAAAAGAGGTTTATTATTAGAATGAAAATGACTACCTTTGCGGCACATTATTTCTAACTCTAAAAACTCAATTTAATGGTAAGCTACAAAGACTTAGGCTTGTCGAACACTAAAGAAATGTTCGCTAAAGCAATTGAAGGCAAATATGCTATTCCTGCTTTCAACTTCAATAACCTTGAGCAATTGCAGGCAATTGTAAGTGCAGCAGTAGAAACTAAATCACCGGTTATCCTTCAGGTTTCAAGCGGTGCACGTAAATATGCTAACTCAACTTTGCTTCGTTTCATGGCGCAAGGAGCTGTTGAGTATGCAAAAGAATTGGGTTGCGAAGTGCCTATCGCTCTTCACCTTGACCACGGTGACAGCTTCGAGCTTTGCAAAAGCTGTATCGATTCAGGTTTCTCTTCAGTAATGATCGACGGTTCACACTACTCATTCGAAGAAAACATCGAATTGACTAAAAAAGTAGTTGAATACGCTCACGCTCACGGTGTGACTGTAGAAGGCGAACTTGGTGTATTGGCAGGTGTTGAAGATGACGTAGTAGCTGAACACCACACATATACTCAACCTGAAGAGGTAGAAGAGTTCGTAAAAAGAACCGGTGTTGACTCATTGGCTATCTCTATCGGTACTTCTCACGGAGCTAACAAATTTACTCCTGCACAATGTACCCGTAACGAAGATGGTATCCTGATCCCACCTCCATTGCGTTTCGATATCCTTGAAGAAATCGAAAAACGTATTCCTGGATTCCCTATCGTACTTCACGGTGCTTCTTCAGTACCGCAAGATCAGGTTGCTATCATCAACAAATACGGTGGTGCAATGAAAGATGCAGTAGGTATTCCTGAAGAGCAATTGCGTAAAGCAGCTTCTTCTGCAGTTTGCAAAATCAACATCGACTCTGACGGTCGTATCGCGATGACTGCAGCTGTACGCGAAGTATTGGCTACTAAACCAGAAGAGTTTGACCCACGTAAATACTTAGGTGTTGCTCGTGACAACCTCAAAAACCTTTACAAAGCGAAAATCCAAAACGTATTGGGTAGCGCTGACAGAGTGTAATCTCTTTTTTCAATATAATGAGAAGCCTCCGGAGTTTTCCGGGGGCTTTTTTGTGTTATATAGATGTAATCAAAATTAGGGAAGGATTTGATGATATTTCCCTACTTTTGGGGATTGTGGCTTTTTTATAATCAGGCTTATTTTGCACTGGTAAATTAACCCTGTAATTCATCTAAAACGATTTGTATATGAAACAACCCAAACTCTTTATTCTTCCATTGTTGTTAAGTGCTACAACTGCGATCGCACAACAGGCAGATACGCTTAAGGAAGAGCTCTTTTCTTTCCATGCGCAAACGACGGTGATTAGTCAAAACAAGCCGAAGTTCTCCGTGAAATATAGTGGTGATAACAGCCTTTTACCTACAAAAGAGTCACAGACATCCCTGACATCTACCTTTTTCTTAGGAGCAAAATTGTGGAAAGGCGCTTCATTGTTCTTTAATCCCGAGATTGCCGGTGGTTCCGGGTTAACCGGAGCGTTGGGTGTTGGAGATGCGACCAATGGCGAGACTTTCCGGGTAGGAGATCCTGCACCGAAGCTTTATGTGGCACGTTTCTTCTACCGTCAGCTATTTGCGCTCAGCGATAAAATGGTATATCAGCAGAGCGATCAAAACCAACTGGGCGGTAAAGCCCCGGAAAAGTATTTGTCCATGACGTTGGGTAAAATTGGTATCGCGGATTATTTTGACGATAACAAATACAGCCATGATCCTCGTACTCAGTTTATGGCCTGGTCTCTGATGGATAATGGCGCATGGGACTATCCGGCGAATACACGCGGTTATACTCCGAGTATGGTGCTGGAATATGTAACGCCAACGAATGAGTTGCGTTATGCAGCATCTTTGCTTCCCAAGGATCCTAACGGTTCGGATATGAACTGGAATATTGCCAAATCCATCTCCCAGTCCATCGAGTACACACACCGATACAACCTGATAAACCGTCCCGGAGCTGTAAGAGTGTTGGGCTTTGTCAGCAAAACCCACGCAGGAAGCTACCGCGAAAGTCTTGTGCAAAATCCGACGAATCCGGATATAGATCAGACTCACAAGGATGGACGTATTAAATACGGTTTTACCCTGAATGCTGAACAGGAACTGACTGACTTTATCGGCTGTTTTGCCCGCGCGGGATGGAATGACGGCAAGACTGAGACCTGGGCATTTACAGAGATTGATAATACCCTGAGTGCAGGTTTTTCTTTTGATGGGATTAAATGGAGCCGTCCGGATGATAACTTCGGTATCGCGTATGTCAATTCCGGCTTATCAAAGCCGCACCAGGATTATCTGAAAGCAGGTGGTAAAGGATTCATGCTGGGTGACGGCTATTTGAATTATGGCCGGGAGCAACTGACCGAGCTGTACTATTCGGCGGCATTGAGCAAGAATATCTTCCTGACCGGAACCTACCAGTTATTACTGAATCCGGGTTATAATAAAGACCGCCAGGGGCCTGTAAATATCTTCTCGTTCCGCATTCATGTGGAGATTTAAGTAAATGGTATCAGCGCAAAGACGCCGTAATGCAGGGGATTTTGATTATAAATCCTTAAGCGTTAGGCGTCTTTTTGGTATGCTGTTTTATGTTCAGTACAAAAAAAGCGAGAATGCCGGTTTGGTACTATCGCTCTGAATTATCCGAGGTTGGATTTGTATGGGTCGTTGTTGAAGAAATCCGGGGTGTTCATTACTTTTCCCTCCCCAGGCCCGATTACCGGATTGGATACCATAATCACCGAGATTTCATTATCTATTTTTACTTCTCCAATCAATGGTGGAGAATAAGGCCTTTTTGGCGCTTTTGACTTTTCTGAATCTATGATTTTCATTTCTCAATAATATTTTTTGCGTTGGTCAAACATCTCGCCGATAGTGATCGGTATTGCTTACAAAAATAACATAAAATCTCGTTTGTTGGTTTGTTATTTAAATGACAATTTTTTTGTTGTGGTTTTTCCATCTGCTTTAACGGTTATCAGATAGATACCGGGTGAAAGTGCGGCGTCAACTATCGTTGTTTCTCCGGTAGTTGCAACAGAGGTCAGCTGTTGCCCTAAAATGTTGGAAATAGATATATCGCCTTTATGAACAGACGGATCTTTGATGGTTACTTTTATCTTGCCGTTCTCCTCCGAAATTGATGCAGCCAGGTCATTGCGAACCAGGGAGAGACCTGTCGTTACCTTACTCATTAAAATAGAGAAGCGTGAGGTCGTATTTGCGATGGCAGATGTGAACGTATAAGATTCACCGTTAGACAAGTCCTGTGTTGTATTTAGCTGTTTGTCATACAGGAAAATCGAGGTGTTGGGGTCGATGTTGGAAATCTCAGGAGCATTGATTGTAAATGATCCAGCTTTCCCTGTTTTGAATCCCAGTGGTGTTTCCTTGCTGGAGAAAGAGCTGTTCATGCAATTAATAACCAATTGCTCGCTTCCTGCCACAGTGTATATTTCCGGAATAGCAGCATTGTCGTTCGTTATTTTAGGCGAGTCCGAACTATCGAAGCTGTCGGAATACTCCGGATTGAAGACCAGGATGGATTGGTCAATGCTCGAACCGTTTGAAACCTGTAAGCGGAGTATCTGGTTGTCTGTTTCTTGCGCTCTACGTAAGAAATTGTTAGTAATATGTGTACGCATAGAGTTGTCGAAGCTAAGACTACCAGTTGAAGCTCCATCCTGTACTCTAACCCAGAAAGCCTGCATAGGCGGGATATAATTCGTTACAGCTGCGTAACCGTTGTTATTCGTTCCCACACCGGAATTGTAAGTGTCGAATACATATTTGTTGCTCGTGTTTTTGGCGCGATACCAGATGGTAGGAATCAGGTTCAGGTTGGTCGTTGTTGCCTTATTCCAGTCAATACTGGAGATGTATGGATTACCGACCAGGTTAAAGCCCCGTTTAGCTTTTCCGTTCTCCGTACGGTAGATGTTCATTGTATAAGCTCCGGTATTAAATGTGCCACCTGTAAATACGACGGTGTCAATTGCACTTGTATTTATAATGTAGCCAGTCATAATTCCAAAAGGAGTCGTGGCGTTTGTAATTTCATCCCAGGCTACATTCGGTTCATTATATTTCCACAGGTGATTAGTCCCTGACAGAGAGGTTATCACACCGCTTTGTGCAGCAGAAAGCGGGCTGGAGATATACCAGTTTTTCCCGTGTACCATACCTTTTATCACTTTTGATGTGCCGTTTACAGTCAGAGTTCCCCCTTGATCCACGAAAGATCCATCACCTTTCACGATGAAATCGCCATTAATGGTCAATGTTTTCCCTGCTGCAAGCGTAAGATTTGCTATGGAGTTCAGGGTAAGCTCCTTGATCGTAACATCCTGATCAATGGTCAGGGTACCGCTAGTGACTACTACCGTCGAATTTGTTGACGGGGCAGAGTGCGTTGACCAGTATGCCGAAGTACCCCAGGTGCCTGTTCCTGTCCACGAGTTGGGAACAATTGTCAGGGTTCCTGTGGTCTGATTGTTCCCTAAGATTGCCGTCACTGTATAGCAGCCTGGATCCAGTGCCCTGGCAGAAGGAATCGTTAAGGCCCAGGTATTGTTGGGTCTATTGTAAGTAAGATTGCCATCGCCGTATGTGTAGGTGATGCCATTGACAACAACAGAGTATTGATCTGTAGTAGCTTTAGTTACCGATCCGGTAATAGTCGGAGTTGATTTGTCGGTGCTCTGTGCCGCGACGGAGAAGACAAATGGCGTCACTACAACCGGTGCTGATGAATACCCACTTTGAGTAATTTTATAAGAAATCGGAGTTGGACAGCCGGTGAATCCAGATTCTGGTGAAAATGTTAATGTGCCGGTATTGGAATCATAAGCCCATGTACCTTCCCCGATTACGGTGATAGAAGACCCGGTTTGAATAATTCCATATTTATCAATTAAAGGGACTGTAACCTCACTCGCAGATGGGGTATTACCGTTCGATTTTTTATCGTTTGCCAGAATATTCAGAGTTGTTGCTGACCCGGAAACGACAGGGATTGTATCAGCCACGGCGGTCGGGTGTGTGGTATAAGTAACAGTTACTGTTGCCGGGGCAGATGTGAAAGATGTGCTATTTTCCGTGATTGTATATTCAATCGGAGTAGGATCTCCTGTAAATCCGCTGTTTGGAGTGAAAGTTAGTGTCCCATTGTTATTATTATATACCCAATTTCCTTCAGTGTGTACATAGACCGTATTCCCATCAGTCGAGACATTTGCTCTTAATGGGACTAATAATTTTACAGTCGAATTAGATTTTGTTGCGGTGGTTGTTCCGTTTGACAACTTGTCATTCGTCAAAATAGAGATAGTATTACTGGAGCTTACGTCTGCTCCGGCTATAGGCTCAGGGGCAGGGTTGGCAATTGTCACAGGCGAGTTGCCGTTGGTGACTTCCTGAAAAAGCAGGTCGTCAATGTAAAAGTCGTTGCCTGCGTCAGATATAAGATTGTTTGACACGTCCAGGTAATAGGTGCCATTTGTGTAACCTGTCGGAAGGTTGAAATCAACAGAGTATTGCACCCATGCACTACTTGCTGACGATAGAGTACCTGTGGCAGATTTGGATGCAACTTTTGAATTACCGGATGGGCTTATAATATTAACATTCAGGTTTGCAGAGGGATTTACAACATAAAGCCAAAAAGAAAACCGATACGTCTTGCCTGCCGAAAGGGGTACCGCACGCTTGTATATCGAAGCATAGGTTGTTCCCGCATTGACAGCTATTACAGCTCCGTTGGTATTACCTGTATGATCAGCGATATTTGTTTTCCACAACTGATACTGTTTAGAATATCCTGATGCGTATGTCGTGTAAATATTTGCCGGAGCGATAACGGCATAATAGCTGTTTTCAATCTCATTGGCATAAATATGTTCATTCCCATTGTAATTAGAAGGTGTGGTTGTTGCCGGGTTATCCGGAGTATTGGGATCGGCAAAAACATAGCAGTTGTTTCCTGTTGGTGTATATGGACAAGTAACCCTGGTCGTATGTTGGCCAAAATCTTCAGAGAATATTGTTGTTTGACCTGTTATCGATGAAATGGGTATTAATAGAAATGGTACTAAAAAGGTTAAATACTTCAAGTTGCGCATAAAACTAAAAGGATTGTTTTTATATCACATAAAATTATTTATCTCAAATATTGGGGTGTAATACACCAACTTCTTCCATACGAAGTATAGAGGCCTTAAAAATATCTTTGTTCAATTTCTGTTATCTCTTTAATATTTGAAATTGTAGTCAATAATAAGCCAGTCATGTGTTGAATAAAAAGCTTAACTATTATATACTGATTTTGATGGTTTATTCGGAGGAGCACAATTTGATAAGAATAGCCGATAATAAACCGCATTTTAATGTTTAAAATGCGGTTGCGAATTTACAAAAAAAGGATAGAGTTGTTGGATGCTAGCTGTTTTTTTTATTTGTTGCCAATGTATATGCCCTCCGGGGGGGACCGATAGTTTTAATTCCCTACGTTGGTCTGGCTCTTTATAGAAAATGAGAGAGGGTGTCCCCAAAAGATACCCTCTCTCATTTTCTCACATTCGAAGTCTTTGCAATCTACTCTGAAATTGAAACTTAGAACATGAGTGCAATAAAGAATAAACGTAACTACTCAGCCGCTTTTATTGGCATTATATGCCTAAATAGCATAATAAGTAGCAAAACAAGGCGCATGTTGAGTCATTTTGATCGTTGCATTGTGTGAAATCAATATTTTCAGATCAATTTTATTAGGTGTGAAGTTGTCAACTGATTGATTTTTAGCAAAATAATGTGGCTGGATAGTTGCGAATAAACTAGTCTTTAAAAATTATCCAAATGGGCAGAACACGCTGTATGAAGAGAGGATGCCCTATGGGGGCATCCTCTTTGAATTATCCGAGGTCGGATTTGTATGGGGCGTTGTGGAAGAAGTCCGGGGAGTTCATTGCTGGCATCTCCGCCCTTCACCGGGCCCGATCACCAGATCAGTTGCCACAATCACTGATATCTCCTTATCAATATCCACTTAATCAATCTGAGGTGGTGAATAATGCTTTTGGGTGCTTGAGGCTATTATCTATTATTTTTATCTCTCTATAATATTTTTGCGTTGGTCAAACTTGTTGCCGATAGTTATCGGTATTGCTTACAAAAATACCATGAAATCTCGTCTGTTGGTTTGTTATTTAAATGCCAGTTTTTTTGTTGTGGTTTTTCCATCTGCTTTAACGGTTATCAGATAGATACCTGGTGTCAGTGCGGCGTCAACTATCGTTGTTTCTCCGGTAGTTGCAACAGAGGTCAGCTGTTGACCTAAGGTGTTGAAGATTGCGATATCGCCTTTATGAACAGACTGATCTTTAATGGTCACCTTTATCTGACCGTTCACTTCCGATATTGATGCCGCCAGGTCATTACGAACCTGAGAGAGACCTGTCGTTACCTTACTCATTAAAATAGAGAAGCGTGAGGTCGTATTTGCAATGGCAGATGTGAACGTATAGGATTCACCGTTAGACAGGTCCTGGGTTGTATTTAATTGTTTGTCATACAGGAAAATCGAGGTGCTTGGGTCGATATTGGTAATCTCGGGAGCATTGATTGTAAATGACCCGGCTTTCCCCGTCTTGAATCCCAATGGTATTTCCTTGCTGGTGAAATCGCTGTTCATACAATTGATTACCATTTGATCACTTCCTGACACTGTGCATATTTCTGGGATAGAAGCGTTGTCATTTGTCATTTTCGGAGAGTCCGAATCATCGAAACTGTCAGAGAAATTAGAATTGAAGACCAGCACGGATTCGTCAATGCTAGCTCCATTGGTAACCTGTAGCCGGACTGCCTGATTGTCTATTACCTGAGCACTACGTAGGAAATTGGTTGTATTGTGAGTACGCATGGAGTTGTCGAACCCAAGAGAACCTGTTGTAGCCCCTGCATCAACTCTCACCCAGAAAGCCTGCATCGGTGGGATATATTTTGTGACAGCACCGTATTGGTTGTTGTTCGTCCCTACGCCAGCAAGAGCATTATATGTGTCAAATACGTATGTGCTGCTCATGTTTCTTGAACGATACCAGACAGTAGATGTGAGGTTGGTTTTAGTTGCCTTACTCCAGTCCACACTGGAAATATATGGATTACCCACCAGGTTAAATCCACGTTTGCTTTTGCCGTTTTCTGTACGGTTAATAGTCAATGAAAGGGGGCCTGTATTCAATGAACCACCGGTAAATACCACGGTGTCGGCAACACTTGTATTTACGATGTATCCGGTCATGACTCCAAAAGGAGTAGTTGTATTTGTGATTTCGTTCCAGACAACATTAGGTTCATCGTATATCCACAAATGGTTTGTTCCCGATAATGTGGTTACCACACTGCTTTGAGCTGCGGAGACCGGGCTGGAGATGTACCAGTTTCTGCCATGAGTCATTCCTTTCATTACTTTTGTTGATCCGGTTACTACCAGAGTGCCTCCCTGATCTACAAATGAACCGTCTCCTTTAATCACGAAATCACCGGTAACTGTCAGTTTTTTTCCTGATGAAAGAGTCAGGTTTGCTCCGGAATTCAAAGTCAGGCTACTGACTGTGACATCCTGATCGATAGTCAGAGTACCACTGGTTACTACCGTCTTAGAGACTGAAGAAGGCGTAATTCCTGTTGACCAGTTTGCCGGAGTTGCCCAGGAGCCTGTTCCAGTCCATGAGTTGGTGCCAATCACCATTGAACCGGTACCTTGCGCTGTATTTCCGGCAGCATCGGATAATGTAGCTGTAACTGTATAGCTTCCTAATGCCAATGTGTTGGCATTAGGAATGGTTAACGCCCATGTGTGAGAGTTATTTTCATAAGTCAGGTTGCCTCCACCATATGTATAAGTAACTCCGTTTACGGTCACTGAAAACACGTCTGTTGCCGCAATTGTAACTGTACCGGAAATGGTTGGAGTCTGATTACTTGTGCTTAGATTCGTAACGGTTGGAGCTGCTGGCGCGGTCAGGTCAATCGTAAAGCTACTATAAGCACTTATATCATTATTACCTTTTGTGCTCACTGTGATTGTTAAGCCTACATTCCCTGCTGATAGACCGCTTGACGGAAAAGCGATTGTGCCTGATTTTACCTGGGCTGATGAAAGATCCAAAGACCAAATATCACCGGTCGGTATTGTTAATGTATAGGTATAGATGGTTGCAGGCGATGTGATGGGGTCAAATACCAAAATAGTAGCAGTTCCTCCAGCCGGTCCGTTACCTGTGATAATCGGTTTCCTATTTGTTGTGATGTTGTCAGATGATGACGTACCGGTGTCATTGGTTGCGTCATTTTTCAGGTCAATAGATGGCTCGGCGAGTGTAATCGATTTTGAGCCTGAAGCTGCTCCGGCATTACCCGCCAGGTCAGTATAGCTTTGTCCGCTTACGTAAAAGGAGGGGCCAATTACAGAACTGGTAGCCAGAAGAGTCGCCGTCCAAACCGTAGGATCCGTACCGCTTTGTTGCAGGTTTGAAAAAGACCCGTTAGTCACCGAAATATCCTCTTTAGCAAAAGTACTGCCCGGATTTTCACTGAATGTAAATGTAACAATCTGGGTGGTGTTATAGATCATAGAGGCATTTGCCGTTATCGAAAGCACCGAAGGGGCTACAACATCATAGTTCAGTGTCAATGAAGCCGCTTGGCCATTGTTGTTGCTCATATCCTGATAGCTGGCAGCTGCTACACTAACAGTCGTAGCTACGGCTGAACTGTTTTTGGTAAATTGAACTGTATAGAGTGTCGGATCTGTCGGACTTTGAGTTAAGGTAGAACCTAATGTTCCACCGGTTACAGAAATATCACTGAGTGTGAAATTCTGCACCTGTTCGCTAAACTGGAAATAAAGCGTACAAGTCTCGTTAGTAGCCAGCACTCCACCTGTATTGGTGATTGTTAATGTAGGGGGCGTTGTGTCTGTATCCGAAACGGTTACAGTAATAGTTTGATTAGTAGTATGCACACCGTCTGATACTTGCACAATTACAATGTAGGAGCCGTTTACCGCTGCACTGTTAAAAGTCAATGCGCCGGTTGATGCGTTGATACTAAAGAGTGCCGCATTGGCTCCCCCTGAAATGGAGTAAGTGAGCGCATCTCCTGCGTCAGCATCGGTAGAACGTATTGTCGCCACAGTTGTTGATCCTTGTAAAACCGAAAATGAAGAGGCGCTTGTAAATACAGGAGAGTTGTCGTTTACGTTAGTTACAGTAACTGCTATATCCTGAATGTCTGTTGCCCCAAGAGGGTCTGTTGCAGTAACCTGGACATCATAAACGTTATTTGCCCCGGCATCAATAGGATTTTCAAAGTTCGGAGCTGTATTAAGTGTTAATACCCCCGTAGATGAGTTTATGGTAAATTTTGAAGCATCTGATCCTCCTGAAATCGCGTAGGTTAATGTGCCGTTTTCAGTATCGCTGGCTGTTACTGTTGTTACGCTGGTGGTGTTTTCTGTTATAGAAACTGAGGCAGTAGTTCCTCCTCCATTAGAGGTGATTACAGGTGCTACATTTGCTTGCTGGCTGGCCTGAATCGTATTTAAGTCACCAGACATTGGTGCAGAGTTTGTACTGACACTAGAGTTGTTCGTAAAACTACTTTCAAATCCCGGTAAGATAATAAAAAATGCTTTGCCAGTTTCTGTATTATTGCCCAGTGCTGTGGTTTCGGCGAAATAGCAAGCATTTGCCGGATTACCTGATACTTTACGGGATATAACACCGTTGTACACATAATATGAACCTCCACTTGTGAAGGTAAGCTGTCCTGCAACGTCATTCCCGGAGAACAAAACATCAGCAGGATTGGCAGATGTAAATTTAATGGTTGTCGCCGGAGTTGGAGTTGTAATATCAATATTAGGACTGGAAATTTTATAACCGGTTCCCGTTCCCTGATAAATCTTGGAGAACGTAACCGATGCAGCCCTCACCTGAGCGATTATCGCTAAAAAGGAAAGAAAGAGTAATAGGAATTTTTTCATATCTCTCAACGTTATGTTTAAACCAGATGACTATTATATCGAATTATTTGAATGAACAAGATACTCTTAATGCTCTTTACGAATAAAAACATCAATTGCTATACATCCTTTTGTTTGAAAACGGAAGTATAGACCAAAGTCGTTATTTGATTTTGTATTTGCCCGAAATTTAATTCACCCTAAAAAATGCACTGCTGGAATAGCAAAAAGTTTGGGGACTCTTAATGTTTCACTTAATTATCCCTTCTCTAAATTACCCTACAAAGGTATATTTGAAATCATTACAAATAATAGTTTTTGGGGAAGCAATAAGGAAGCAAGAAAGAGTTGGGTAATCTTTTTCAATGAGAATGAGAAGGTATAGGTCTGAATCAGAAGTGTGGGTCTAAATACTAAGGAGGTAGGCCACCAGATTGTCTTCATTGGTCAGCCCCAGTTTTTTACGGAGTCGGGTACGCGAAACCCTGATGCTGTCGTAGGTCTGGTTGGTGATCATTGCAATCTCCTTGGTGTTGATGTTAAGAGAGAGTAGTGCGCAAAGTTTAATCTCTGCCGGGGTGAGATTCGGATGGTTTGCTAAGAGTACTGATGAAAATTGAGGGCGGGAAGAATCCAGGTGGTTATTCAGATTCTTCCAGATAATGGATTGTTGGTTCTTTTCCATTTCCAGGATAAGCGAGTCCATATCTTCGAGGAGAGCATTGTCTTCTGTTGATATCTTAAGACGAAGTTGTTTGAGCTTTTTGCTCAGACGTACTGCTGCATCGTTGGTGTTAGCTAATTGCAACAGCCGGAGGGTGAGGTCTTTGTTTTTCTGTTCAATATGCTCCTTCAGCTCAAGCCGGTGTTGTTCCAGTTTGATTTCTTCATATTTGCGTTGAGTAATATCCACGAATGTGGTGATGATGATTTCACTGTCAGGCAAATACGATACATTCATTATGCCGTATTTTCGTTCGCCGGCTTTATTGTAAAAGGTTAATTCATATTCGGATGGCGCATCCTGAGGATCTACTAATCGTCTCCGGTTATACTCCTTCAACCGGTCAAGCTCATCAGCGGGGATTTGTTCTGTCCAGCTCATGCCGATGAGCTCCTCTCTGCTATAGCCTGAGATTCTGCAATATACATCATTGACTTCCGCAATGGTCGTGTCAAGATTGAGAATGGCGATGGCGCCCGGACTGTCTTCAAACAGGGAGCGGAATTTTTCCTCACTTAAGCGCAATGCTTTTTCGCTTCTCTTTCGGTGGGTAATATCTATTGCCATTGTGAGCAACAGCTTCTGTCCGTTCATTTCCAGGAGAGTAGCATTGATCAGGGTGTGGATATCTTCGCCTTTGAGGTTTTTAAAATCCAGTTCGAAGCCGTTCACATTTTGCTCCCGGATTAACCGGCGCATAAAGGTGTCACGGTTTGAATCTTTCCAGATGCCGAGTTCCGTGCTGGTTTTACTGACAACCTCGCTCTCTTCCAGGTTAAAAGTTTCGCGGAAAAAGCGATTTGTCCGGATTATCTCACCTGTTTCCAACTTTGATAAAACCAAAGGCAGAGGCATATTGTCAAAGAGTGTATTGAAAATATGATCAGATAAATGGCTGGAGGTGTTTTTGCTTAGCTCTTGAAACATTGGACTTTAATGGTGTAAAAGATTCCGTGTAATATTCCCTTTTAAAAGAAATAGGCTAATCGCTATTGTGTTCTCTATATCTACGCAAAGATACAAATGTTTTTTTTGTGTAAATATCCGGTGAGTAATTAATTGCTTTTAAATTATAGTGAGATTCTATTTTAGAGCCTGTTTGGATTTTATCGAACCCTTTTGATAAAGTTGGTAGTCCGTCTTTCTTGTTGCTGTTTTAGTCTCTACGGAGGGCTTACCAACAATAACGTAATCCGACAGATAAGTCAAGATGTGTCAGGTTTTCAAAATCAGAATTCTCAAATTTGATAGTTTTGGTAAATCCTTTGAAGTCGGTTTGTTTCTCAGAATACAGAGCTCCCTGTATAAGCGAAGCCTGTGCCCCCAGATAGAAATATTCTGATAGCGGAAAATAGTATCCCAGGTCAACGTAAGTACCCAGTGTCGAGCCGTTAAGAGATGCTTTTTCGGTATTGTTGTTCAGGATTGTAATTCCCTCTGTATATTTTAAATACCCCAGGCCGGCTGACATACTAAAATAACCCATCATAGGTCTGCGCATACTTGTAAATGTAAGGATAGGGCCTGTGAATGAAATTGTAGTTTCTTCCTTTAGTTTTCCATAGGTAGTGTAATTATTCAGAGACATTGATACATTGTCCAGGCTATTCGAAGAGTTAAATCCGGCATGCTTGATCCCGATTCCATATTGTTCGTTGAAGAAGTATGTTGCATCCAGGCTGTATAGAAGTCCCCGTTTAAGCGTGCTGTAGAAATCTTTCTGGATAGCGGAGATGTCTTTGGGAAGTGGAGCCAGTCTTTGAGCGAAACCCAGGTTAGTCCCCAGTGTGAATTTATTAAATACAGCGGATTTAGAGAGTCCCGGTTTCTGATGATTTTGAATGGATTCCTGCACTACGTCTTTAATGGGAGCCTTAAGGATTGTATCTTTGGTTGCTGTTTTAAGAGGTGTTGTAGTGTCTGTTTTGTATTTGTAGAATACAGCTGTACAACGATAGCAGCTACTCCATAGGTCCGGATGTTTTTCCTCTGTGATATTGATCAGATCAGCGTTAAGTGCGCAGCCCTCTTTCTTGAGTATTTTGATAGCCTCATCTTCACTGCAGCTTAGAGAAAAACCCGAATCTCCCAGCTTTATTATTCCCAACTGAGTCAGATTATCTGTTTTTATTACGTTTTTTTTGATCTCAATTGTACAGTTGCGATACTCTGACTTGTTGACCGTGTAGCCGCTCCTTACAATTTGGTGAGCACATCCGGTGGTTAAAAGAAATGTCAGAATAAGCAAAGAGTAAATGGCGGAATGTTTGCTGATCATAATGTATTGTTGTGTGTGATTTGGTTTTTTATGTGTGGTAAAGGGCGCAAAATTAGATAAAGTTTGCAGAACGGGAAAGGGGAAAGTTGTATATTGTGCGATGCAGCGATTGTTTCAAACAAAAAAAAGCGCCCCAAAGGACGCTTTTCGTATGATAAAATGATTGATTACACTTCCAGATCAAGTCCGTGTACTTCATGCCAGGGCAATCCGTGTACGTTCAATGCCTCCATGAACGGATCCGGGTTAAACTCTTCCACGTTGTACACACCCGCTTTGCGCCATTCGCCTTTGAGGAACATCATCGCACCAATCATGGCAGGTACACCGGTAGTGTAGCTTACGCCCTGAGCGCCTGTTTCGTCATAAGCAGCCTGGTGGCTACAGTTATTGTACACGTAGTAAGTTTTTTCCTGACCGTCTTTGATACCTTTGATGCGGCAACCGATTGAGGTTTCGCCGGTGTAGTTTTCACCCAGCTCACCCGGGTTAGGCAATACGGCTTTCAGGAACTGGATAGGAACGATCTCCACACCGTTGTAGATAATTGGCTCAATGCTCGCCATACCGATGTTCTGGATCACGCGCAGATGAGTCAGGTACTCCTGTCCGAATGTCATCCAGAAACGGGCACGTTTGATGGTCGGGTAGTTTTTCACCAACGACTCCAGCTCTTCGTGATAGATCACATACGACTCTTTCGGGCCGATGTTCGGATAGTTGATCGGCTGGTGGATTTCGTGCGGCTCAGTGGTTACCCATGCGCCATTCTCCCAGTAGCGACCTTTCTGGGTCACCTCGCGGATGTTGATTTCCGGGTTGAAGTTGGTAGCAAACGCTTTACCGTGGTCTCCGGCGTTGCAGTCCACGATGTCGAGGTAATGCATTTCGTCGAAGTGGTGTTTGGCAGCGTAAGCGGTATATACGCCTGATACGCCCGGGTCGAAACCGCAACCGAGGATAGCGGTCAGGCCGGCTTTCTCAAAGCGCTCTTTGTACGCCCATTGCCAGCTGTATTCGAATTTCGCTTCGTCGATCGGTTCGTAGTTGGCTGTATCGAGGTAGTTGACTCCCGCTTCCAGACAAGCATCCATGATGGTAAGATCCTGGTAAGGCAGAGCCACGTTGATTACGATTTCCGGTTTGAATTCATTAAACAGTTTAACCAGTTCAGGTACGATGTCGGCGTCCACCTGTGCGGTTTTGATTTCCACACCGGTACGTTTTTTTACGTCGGCAGCAATGGCGTCGCATTTTGATTTGGTGCGGCTGGCCAGCATGATTTCAGTAAAAACATCCGGGTTTTGTGCTACTTTGTGCACAACAACAGTGCCGACACCGCCGGCGCCAATGATTAAAACTTTTCCCATTTCTTAGTTTTATGTTTCGAATTAAAGCCCCCCTAATCCCCGGGGGCAGTTGGATTGTTATGTTTTCAGTTTACCGCCCCTAAATCCCCTAAAGGGGACTTTTTCAGCAGTGGAAAATAGAAATATTCTGCGATAAAAGGCTGTAATTTTTGATTCCGACAATGACCTGCATGCTCTATAAGTCCCCTTCAGGGGATTTAGGGGCACTGGTAAAGAACCATAACAGCCTTGTCTGAAAAGTAGCTTCTAACAAAGCATTCGGTGAATCGGACTCAGTGTATAAGCCAAAGTCTTCAAGTCGTAAATCTGATTGTTTTATCGGTCTGAATTAAGCTGCAAAGTAACGAAATTTATCACACCCAAACAAAAAACGTTTTCATTCAGGGGCGAATGAAAACGTTTTTTATCAATATCGTAATATTCAGTAAGATGCAATGTCGTTTGCAAGCCTTTTACGGACGGCTATATACGACTCTTCCTGTTGCGTTTGTGCTGTCTTTTATATCAAAAATCGCTTCGTTGTCGGTCAGGGCGATCAACCGCATGTTGATACCCGTTTGTGATTTTACCTCAAGCATGTTGCCCATGAAGGTATATTTTCCGATAGAGGACATATTAGTGAAGCATTTGGAGGATTCCCCCTGTAGTAAATCACCGTTCAGAAATTCGTAAGACAGGGCTGGAGACAGATTCCCGTTTTCAACACGTTGGAAAATCCATCGGCCTTCTATGGTTGGTTCCTGGTTGCAGGCCGCCATCAAAAGGATGAGCAAAAAGAATGAAATTAGAACAAGCAAAAGCGACTTCATGGTAAAAACGAAAATTGTAAAGGGTTAAGGTCTTAGATTGTAATTCAGGCTTTACAAATATAACGTTTTGGTTTGAATAAAAAAGTGGGAAGTCGCTGGTATTCACATAGTTTAATTTAGATTCAGGATTTTAAAACGTAGCCGCAAACGACCCTCTTCGAAGTCGTAATTGAGCATCTTGAATGTGCCTATTTCGGAGGTGTTTTCCACATGCAGTCCTATGCAGGCGCAGGCATCGTAATCGCCTACTTTGATCACGCGAACGGTGTCGCCCGACTCCTCGGGAAGCTTGCTCAGATCGACAATCTTTGCGGCATCTTCTTTAGTCATAAACTCGATGGTGACGGGGTGATGTTTGGCGATTTCTTCATTGACAATGCGCTCCACCTCCTGCATCTGCGTTTCAGTCGGAGCTTCCTGCAGGTAGTAGTCGCATTTGCTTTTCTTTTTTTCGATGTGCGCGTTTACTGAACGGGTGCAGCCAAACATGCGCACCATGGTCTGGTTTAATATGTGTTCTGCCGTATGCATCGGCAGGCAATAGTCTTTTTTAGGGGCTAATTGGGTATCCATGATGTTGGGGATTATTCTAAAGACCTAACAGGTTTTTGAAACCTGTTAGGTCTGATTTGCTGCAAAATTAGGGGAATCCGGTTGAAAAGCAATGGGTTTTATAAAACTATAAAGCAGTATTGCAGAGTTACATAGAGAATAAATGTGTTTTTAGGGGTTCGGATTGCTTAATCGGTTGTCGGGGTTTTAATTCAGACCTGACAGGTTTTCAAAACCTGTCAGGTCTGAGAAAGAATAGCATTCTACCGGATATTAGCCTCTACGTTTCCCTATGGTTGATTATAGGTTTAGTATAAGTTGATTATTGAATAATATAGATATAATACATATATAATACTGGTATAAGACTACTTTGATATATTCTTTGTAAAGACTATATTATATCAGTGTCACCTCCGTATTGATTTCATTTCAGTACAAAATATACCTAAAGTAAACCTATACTCAACCTATACTGAAGCTTATTACAACCCGGAAGGGTAGTGGAAGTGCGACTCAAAGTCGCACCTCCACTTAAGATACCCCACTAGAGCTGTAGCAACGAGATGTACTGGCTGTTGGAGGTTGTATTTCCTGCCGGATTGGAAAAATAGATCCAGCAATGGATTTCAGCCCCAATCCATACAGCCGGGAGTTCGACCTCGAAAGAACCGTTGGGGCGAAGGGTTACATTCTGCTTTAGAATGGTGAGCTTCGAATCAGAATTCATAAAGATCAGATTTACCCCGTCCATTACATCTTCTTGCAGGGAGGTGGTTGTGTCCCAGGTTATCTTCACCTTAGAACCTTCTACTTTTTCAGCCGTCGTTGACCCGGTCGGGGTGACATTGCCTTCCGAAAAGGTCAGCTTGCTGATGTCGATGGCGTAATCAGGGTAATCACCGGTTATAGCATTGGCCAAGGCCAAGGAAACCGCTCTGCTTTTTCCCTCCTTGTAACCAAAGGTTATGGAAAAGAGGTTTTGTAACTTACAGAGTTCGCTGTTGACCATCCCGAATTTGGAGCGCTGTGCCAGCTGCTTGTCCGTATTGGGATTGGATGGAGCTCTGAAAACTTTGAGGATGCATTTACCCTCTTTGGTTACGGCAGCTACTGCGTTGCCGTGACGTCCGGAGATTTCACCGAACGTGGTTGAAAAGAACTTAGCCATAATATTCGCTATTAAAATGTTTTGAAAATATTTGTTTGTCTGTCATTTTGATAATTGAAGTTTTTTGGGAAATGATCAAAACCGGAAATTTCGTCCCTAGAGCATCCCTAGAGTGTCCCTAGAGGATCACCGGAGTGTCCGTGGAGGTGGACGCGATAAGTGCAGGTTGGTTTCTGCTTCGATTTTGTAGCAAAATGTCAGCCGGATGGTCTGGTTTGGTAAATGTTGTTTTGTTTGCATCGTATCGTTTTTTTATGACGCTGCCCGGGAGCGGCGCCGTGTTGATGATGATGCAAATGTAGGGGGAGGAAAATGGGGTAGGTATCCCTATGGGTATCCCTAAATGTTAGAGGTGGTATGCGTAGAGACGCATGATTATGCGTCTCTTAACCCAGATCAAGGGAATTTTACCCTGGTTTTATTTGGTTGTAAATCAGATGAATGTCAAATTGGATCGTGCAGGATCAGAATCAGGTGGATAATAAATTGTACGGATGAAAAAAAGAGACGCAAAATCTTGCGTCTCTACAGTGTGCCCTGCATATCTTTGGTGATTTTCTGGACGATGGTCTTTAATCCCAGGTTTTCAAAATGGGATTTGACGTATTCCATATCTTTGATAGCGTTCTGATTATTATCTTTTTCCAATCCTTTTAGCGGATCGGACAATGTCTTGTAGATACTGTCGTAATTCTTTCCGGTCAGGAATTCGATAAACCGGGCCTTGACAGTGCGGTCGATCTGGTGGGTGGATTTGTCCAGTTCATTCAACAGGTAGTACATGGCGAGCACCTGGCGACGGGTGGTGAATTCCACCGTGTTTTTTGATTTTTCAGTAGGGATATCTTCCGGTTGGAGTGGGGCCGGGGGAGTGTGCTGTAGATGGAAGTCAATAATCTCAATGGCATTGTTGCATTTTCTGATTAATTTCTCATACTTTTTCTGTTCCTCTTCGTCCATCTCAATCCTAAGCGCTACCATCCCGGATTCCACAATGGCATCTACATAGATCTGTTTCTGTTTTTGCAGATCGGTCTCTTTCTCAGCCAGACTTGCCACTTCATGGAAGTTCAGAAATTCCATGACGGGAAAAAAATCTTCTTTTAAAACGATGAATTGATAATCTTTGCAGAAATTTTCCAGCTCGGCTTTCAACTTGTCTATGAATTCTAGCATAAAGGTGGAACACCCTTCCAGTCGAATGAAATGGACTTTGTACTCTTCCAGTTTGTTCGTCCAATAGCTGGTGACCGGATTGTCAAAAAACTGAATGGCCATTTCGTACGCTTCTGTCAGCGTTGCCTTCAGGATCAGTTTCTTCAGCTCATCACCGTGTTGCTCTGTCTCATAGGAGTCAATATTCAGATCATAGTAATACAATTCTGTTTCCCTGAACCATAATAAGTCATCGGGCATAAATACTCCTGTTGATACAATTTGCGTTATGCGCATCATCGCTTCTACAAAAGTCGCATTCATTAGTTTGTATTCTTCTGTTGCGATAGAGAAGAGAGAGCCTTCCGGCGGTTCTGATATTTGCAACAGGTATTTTGGGCTGATATTATCGGTGTGTTGTTGTTCCATGTTTTTTGTTGTTGTGTGGGGGTGAATGTAAAACAGGGGGGGATTGATGCTGTTAATGAGACGCAAAATCTTGCGTCTCTACAGTGTGCCCTGCATATCGCTTGGTGATTTTTTGTGCGATGGATATTAATCCCGGATTTTCGAAATGGGATTTGACGTATTTCATAATTTCAAATGCTACTATCCATTGAAAATCATCTTCCAACTCTATCTTCTCAGTTAAATATTCTCCACTGATCATTACTGTGATTTTAAAATTACGTGTGATGTAATTTGTTCGTGATTAAAACTTTTCCAAGTTAGGATATTTGCGCAAATCTGAAAATGTTTATTTCCTCAAATTTACAATATATAACAATATGTTACTCATAGTCTTTGAAATATAGTCTACAAATCGTGAGCTTTGTATGCTATGAATGTGAAAGAAAAAATAGGTCGAAGAGTCAAAGAATTACGTGAGCAAAGAGCTATTACTCAGAAGGATCTGTCCTTTGAAGCAGAAATGGATCGTAGTTATATTGCTGGAATAGAAAGAGGAAATCGCAATGCTACAATTACAATTCTGGAGAAAATAGCCAAGGCATTTGATCTTACACTTGCAGAGTTTTTTGATCACCCCTTGTTTGCGGAAAAAGAAGATACGAAAAAGGATTAAAGTCAGATGGCAGATGTTCACGACAAAGCAACCCGGAGCTACAACATGAGCCGTATCAAAAACAAGGATACCAAGCCGGAAATATTGGTCCGGAAATTCCTGTTTGCCAATGGATTCAGGTATAGGCTCAATGATAAGAAGCTCCCAGGTAAACCAGATATCGTATTACCCAAATACAAAACGGTCATTTTTATCAATGGTTGTTTCTGGCATGGTCACGAAAACTGCAAATATTTCAGACTTCCCAAAACGAGAATAGAGTGGTGGAAAAACAAAATCGAAAAGAATAAAGAGAATGATTTGAAAAATCACACTCTACTTAAAGACGCAGGATATCATGTTATTGTAATCTGGGAGTGTGAAATAAAGTCTACCAATAGAAATGACACCTTAATGCAATTAGTTGAAAGTTTAAATGGTTACAAATATTGAATCAAAAAATATGATCAAATACTCTTATTTAAAAGAGGTTTTAAGCATCAATAAAAACAAGAAGTTTATAGCTGAGAATGCATTTATTACACACTACTTGCATAACTGCAGAAATGACTCGTTAAAGATCTATAATGAGCAAGCAATCAATTACATATCTAAAAGAATCGAAGAAAAGATTTTAAACGAAATCGATTTTAATGAAATTGAATGGGATGTTCCATTTCCTCCACCTGAGAATCCAACCTTTAAATTTATTGATTTGTTTGCAGGTATAGGCGGATTTAGAATAGCATTACAAAAATTAGGTGGTAAATGTGTTTTTTCATCGGAAATTGATAATGCTGTAAAGTATACATATGAAAAAAACTTTGGAGAATATCCGTTCGGAGATATAAAACATTTTACCGGACCGGAAGTGTCTGATGAAGAACTTAATAAACTTATTCCTGATCATAATGTACTAGCAGCTGGTTTTCCATGTCAACCGTTTAGTTTAGCAGGAGTTTCTGCAAGAACATATTTGGGGCAAGTGCATGGGTTTCTCGATGAAGTAAAAGGAAATTTATTCTTTGATATTGCCCGGATAGTAGAGATAAAACAGCCTGATGTAGTTTTTCTTGAAAATGTAAAGAATTTTCAACGACATGACAAGGGAGATACTTTTAAAACAGTTAAAAATACGATGGAAGATTTGGGGTATACATGTTTCAGTACGATAATTAACGCTGAAAAACTTGTTCCACAAAGTAGACAAAGATTTTATATGGTTTGTTTTCGTAGCAGTATTACTGAATTTAAGTTTCCTGAATTCGATGGTGAGCCTAAAAGATTAAAAGATTATTTAGAAGAAAACGTTTCAGACGAATATACAATCTCAGATAAACTTTGGGAAGGACATATCAACAGAACAAAAAGAAATCTGGAAAGAGGAACTGGATTCACAGCAAATCTGGCAGATCTGAATAAACCATCTAAGACATTAGTTGCAAGATATGGGAAAGATGGCAAAGAATGCCTTATACCTCAGGAGGGTAAGAACCCCCGCAAACTTACGCCCCTAGAATGTGCCAGATTACAGGGGTTTCCGAAAGAGTTTTTATTACCAGACAGTAATGCAGCGGCATATCATCAATTTGGGAATTCTGTATCAGTGCCAGTAATTGAAGCAATAGCAAAAGAGATTATGAAACATTTAGATTAATACTATTATCAAATGATATTTAGCGAAACACATAACAAGATATTCAATTCGAAAAAAGGGGCTTACTCTATTGTGACTAATGATGAGCATAGAAGTTCGCAGATAACCCTTGATGAAGAAGAAAAAGAGGTTGTGGCGAATTACTTTGGATCGGAAAATATTCTCATTGGGAAAGCTTCTGCTAATTCCGAAATGGCTTCAAAAGAATTTCTTGTATATCCAAAAATGGAAAGAATTAAGTTGAATCTTGTTTATCCCAAAAAAGATAATAATGAATTAAGATTGTATTTGTCCGCAGAATCAGGATTTAAGCCAAGCGGAGGGGATGTTTGGTTTGTTTACATAAATAACGTAGACCAAATTGTCATTGGTAGTTTTTTGGAAAATAAATGGAATACTATTTGTGAAAATATAAATTCAACCGAACAAGATTCATTACAACTAAATATCAATGAGTTTATCTCAATTGCCAATTCTCAAATTACAGGAAAAGGGACTACTAAGGAGGCTAGCGAGTTTATTAATAGAAATAAGAAGTCTTATAATGGATTGAATATTGATATAAGTTTTGGGAAAGGACGAGCAACACCTGTTCCATGGATAGCCTATTTAGGCTATGATCAGAAAGTAAAGAATGGAATTTACCCAGTGTTTTTATATTACAAGAATTGCAACTTGTTAATTCTATCTTATGGGGTCTCTGAATCAGAAATGCCCAAAAAGCATTGGGGTATTAATAGTGATTCAATAACAATTGAAACATATTTTATTCAGAAGAGCCTGGGGCGTCCTGAAAAATTTGGAAATTCATTTGTATATAAAGTTTATAATACACAAGAGGCTATCAATGAAGAGGAAATTAAAGAAGATCTGGACAATCTTATTAGTATTTATAATCAGACTTTTTCATTTCCAATCCCCCAAGGAATGCAAAATATAAAAAAAGAAAAATTTAGCCGTGATGAGTTTGCGGAGTATGCGAAGAATGCAGGTTTAATATTCTCTGACGAAGATAAATTAATTACCCGATTCATTTCTTCTCTTCTTTCCAAGCCCTTTGTTATTCTTACAGGATTATCCGGTTCTGGGAAAACTAAATTAGTTCAAGCTTTTGCTCAATGGATATGTCAACATGAAGATCAGTACTGTCTGTTACCTGTAGGAGCTGACTGGACCAATCGCGAGCCATTGCTTGGGTACCCAAATGCACTCAATCCTGATGAATATATTAAACCTGAAGCTTTAGATTTAATTATAAAAGCAAAAGAAAATTCTAAGTTGCCCTATTTCCTGATTTTGGATGAAATGAATCTAAGCCACGTGGAGAGATATTTTGCTGATTTCTTAAGTGTAATGGAATCAAAAACAGAAATATCCTTGTATACAGGAAAAGAAATTGAGGGGATCAATTCAAAGCTTCGATTACCTGATAATTTATTTATTGTTGGAACTGTAAATATAGATGAAACCACTTATATGTTCAGCCCTAAGGTGCTTGACCGTGCCAATGTTATCGAGTTTCGTATTAAAGGAAAGGATATTAGGGCTTTTCTGGAAGAATATAAAACTTTAAACATGGCTAATCTTAAATCAAAGGGCATTTCAATGGCTGAAAGTTTTCTGGAGATGTCTAAAATAACCGAATTCGAAAAGCCGGTTAATACTATCACAGGCACATTAGCGGTTTTTTTTGATGAGTTGAAAAAGAATGGGGCAGAATTTGGATACAGAAGTGCTTCCGAAATTATCAGATTGATTAATCAATTAGGTGTTATTGATCAAAGTCTTTCTGTTGATAATAAGATTGATATAGCAATTATGCAGAAGCTGCTTCCAAAACTACATGGGTCCAGAAATAAGCTTCGAAAGGTTTTGATTAAGCTTGGTGAATTTTGTGTTGATGAAACGAAGATTAGTGATGTTGAAAGTCTGGTTTTTAACGTTGATGAATTCGAATTTAAAGAAGAGAATGGAGTAAAATATCCAATATCTCTTGAAAAGATTTCTCTTATGTATAATAGGGTCATCGAAAACGGATTTACAAGTTATGCAGAAGCATAAAAATGAATGATAGCCTACAAATAAACCTTGATGCCATTGAGGAGGGGTTAATCTTAACAATTGACTCCAGATATGGTAATACTCTTGATGATAAGGACGATGCAAAAGAATACGGAGAGGCTCGATATCAGTTAAAAGAAGGATTTACTTACGACTATGAATTTAACTTTCCGGAATTTTCATTCGAAAAAGACCAGATAGTTCAACCTCATTCACGAAAACAATTCCGAGGAACAATAGCGCCCAATATATATGTTGGCACTTTGTCTTTGCCTGTTTATAAAAGCGATATAGAGGTTGGTTTTATTGAGTTTGAAGTTCAGTCGGTAAAAACAGGTTATCGGAACCATTATCGTGATATGCTTGCATTGATTACGGAAAAATGTACTGATTTGCTAATGCAGGCAAATTCTCCGGTTTATCACCATTTTGAGATAGATTATGAAAATGATAACCAAACCCTCTATCAGAGGTTTGCGTTTATAAAATCAATAATTTTTACAGATGAATTCTCCGAGTCTGTGCATAGGGTTGTTTCTGCACCTGTTACACGATGGAGAGAGACTACTGAGTTGACAGATATTTGTAAAATCAATCGTTTCAACAATAGTAATATAAGAGAACTGATAAGCAGAAGTAGGAGATATTCATTGCGAGAAAATTCCTATTTAAGATCGCAGGGTTTAAAAACGTTACCTGATAAAATTTCAACTGTTAGAAAATCAGATACTGTTGATACTCCTGAAAATCGTTTTGTAAAGTATGTGCTTGAAACCTTTTTGCAATTTTGTGCAGGCATTAATAGAGTGTCAGCACCTGGGAGCAGGCTATATCATGAATCCGGATTACTTGTAATAAAACTAGAGTCGTTCTTGCATCACTCTGTTTTTAAAGAAATATCCAGGCCCTCAACGCTGAAATTAAATAGTCCTGTTTTGCAAAGAAAAGAAGGTTACAGAGAGATATTAAAAGTCTGGCTGATGTTTGACCTGGCAGCAAAGTTGGTTTGGAAAGGAGGTGAGAATGTATATCAAGGAGGAAAAAAAGATATTGCTACCCTTTATGAATACTGGCTGTTTTTTAAACTACTGGATTTATTTAAATCGGTTTTTCAAATTGATCCTAAGCATGTTCATGATTTGATAAAACCAACAGATGATGGTCTTAATTTGCAGTTGAAACAAGGATACCATACAGCGATTGAGGGCGTTTATAATTCAAAATCGAGGAAACTAAATATCCGATTTAGTTATAACCGACCATTCACAGGAGGACGAAAATATCCGGAACCGGGTAGTTGGGTTGGTGCAATGCGACCGGATTATACTTTATCTGTCTGGCCATTTGGTATTTCTGAATGTGAAGCGGAAAGGCAAGAGCTTATAGTGCATATTCATTTTGATGCAAAGTATAAAGTCTCAAACCTAAGAGAGATCGTGAATGAAGCAAAGTATCAGAATAACGCAACTGAATTATGCGTCGTTCAGAGATCTGATTTAGACGAATTTGATTGGTTTTATATTTCTAAGCTATTAACAGAGAAAGGATATGCTAAATATAAAAATGAGAACGAATTATCTCTTTTAAGTTTTTTCTGGGAGCAAATTGACAATGAAGAACTCGGGAATATCAAAGGCGAAGAATATCAATACTTAATCGAAGTAATTCAGCAGTCTTATCTAAACGAAGAAAAAGAAGAAAACAGAAAAGGTAATTATAAAAATGCTGATCTACTTAAGATGCATGCTTATAAAGATGCTATTCGCAGAACTGGCGGTGCATACGTCCTTTACCCTGGAGATAAGTCTTTACGAAAAAAAGGATTTCATGAAATTATTCCCGGTTTGGGTGCTTTTCCTGTTCATCCTTCAAAAACTGATGATGGTATTAAAGAATTGAAGGCTTTTGTTTTGGAAGTGATTGATCACTTTATTAACAGGGCGTCGCAAAGAGAAAAAATAGCCTATAAAGTCTTCGATATTTATCAGGATAAAAACCCCAATAAATTAGAAGAATCTTTACCCGAAACTATTGGTGAAAACAGAGGTTTAATACCAGATGAAACCTATGTTATAATTGGGTATTGTAAATCTGATATTCATTTAAAATGGTATAAAGATAGAGGAAAATATAATTTTAGAATGAATGATAGAGATGGCTCTCTGATAATAGATGAAACAACTGTAAAAGCAAAATATCTCATTTTAAGAAGAAATGGTAAAGCAAAGGACGTATTTAAAATTATAAGCAAAGGGCCTAATGTTTATTCAAAACGACGACTTACTGAACTTGGTTATCCAGATCCTCATGAGGAAGAGTGTTTAGTAATTGATATCGAGAAAGTTAACACTCTTGATTTGGGTGCATTTGAATGGAAATTTAAAGAACTAGATGAGTATAAAAACCTTGAGAGAAAACAAAAAAATCCTCGTAAATTAGCTGGAATACCATTTACGGTGTCATTAACTCAATTAATGCAGGTGAAGATTAAATAGATGATATCTATATACAATTCAAGTATCCCCCTTGCGTTTGGGATCGCATGGGGGAGATTCATTTTACCCTACCGCCAGTTCCACCACGGGACGACCTTCTTCTCCACCACCTTACCAGATAACGGTTACAAACCCCACCCTCCCCAACGGTGAGGAGGAAGAACTTCCGTTTAGGGATTAAATATTGTTCCCACGAGCTGAAATGCCCGCCAAATGGCATTTTCCCGACAGATTACGTTGAAGAATTCCCTCGCAAAACCGAATAACTTGCTATATTTGCCGCGAAAAACAACCATACAATAACATAAATATATCTGATATGTGGCTTAATATAGTGAATTGGTTTAGTAATCAATCCAATAGCGGATTGATCATAATGTTTGCTATCCCTGTAGTGTTCTTTACCCTGAAGCTGATCTATGCGCGCTTTAAGAAACCGGAAGAAGAGGTTCCGCATCCGGATGACTGGATTGGCCAGTTGGAGCACCAGCTGAAAAAGTTTGACAAGCACAACGACAAGTTTGATAAGCTGGGAGTGGATTTTGAATATCTCCGTGAAAATATCCACCTTACTGAGCAACTGAAAAAGAAAAAGAGAAAATAATCGGCATTCGCCAAATGACAACAGCCTACTGCATATACGCGGTGGGCTGTTGTCGTTATAGGGGGATTTCCACTTATTACTACTCCTTTCCGGTAAATATATTATAGCCGCGGATTGACGGAAAAAGAATGGATATCAGCCGGAACTCCTGATATGCGTAATGTTTTTTGTCCGATTTATCTTCCTGTTTGTTATAATTGTACAACTACTTTCCGCGACGGATAAATCAATAAAAACAGGACTTTTCTGCCATGAAGAATAATGTTGCTATTGGGGCTTTAGGAGTTGTTTTGCTCCTGAGTGGATGTGCGTTTGATTACTATATGCCGGCCACACAGAGCGTGCCTCTGTTTACACAGAAAGGGGATGTCAAAGTATTGGCAAGTGCCGGTCTCGATAAAGAGAATTATGTCGGAGAGGTACAATGTGCTTATTCGATGTTGGATCATTTGAGTATTTCAGGTGCTTTTTCGGGTATGGGCGGTAAGAAGAATGACCAGTTTATTCAACCTGACGGTGTGACTTTTGACGTAGCGTTGGGCTTTTACAAATCATTCAGTGAATCCATCGTGTTTGAAACCTATGGCGGAATTGGTGCATACTCCAGGTATCCCAGGTATAATCCGGATTATGCCTTGAGTAAGTATGATGATATTTCGGATATCAATGCCATGAATCTCTTTTTTCAACCTAACCTGGGTTATGTAGCTCCGAATTTTGAGTTCGCTCTTTCTACCCGTATAGCACAGTGGAGTTTTACCAAAGTCGAAAACCGGGCTGCTCCGGGAACGGATGAGTATAACCGGTTGCGACAAATAGCAATGGGAAAGAACTTTGTTGTTTTTGAGCCTGCTCTTACTCTGCGGGGAGGTTCTGAATACCAGAAAGTCCAGATTCAAATTGTAAAGACACTTCCGAATAGAGTGAATGGGAAAAGGCTGTTTGATACCTTCCATATCAGCGCCGGTCTTATTCTTGTATTTCCCAAAGGAAGCCAGAAGAACAGGTAAGAAGTCATTCTAAAAAATACGCCATGAAGAATTGTATTTGTATTCTGACCCTGGGTGTCGCTCTTATGCAGAGCGGATGTACCCACTATTATTATCTGGCTGAGACTCAGAATGTACCGCTGTTTACCCAAAAAGGAGACCTCAAAGTGTCAGGAGGGGTCGGTTGCGGGGAAGGTACCTATAATGCAGAGATGCAGGGGGCTTATTCCATCCTGGATTACCTGTCGGCTTCGGTCGGAGTGATGGGGATGGGTAGTGAAAAAGCACTTTTTGAAGAGTCGGGCGGAACGACGTTTCATGGTGCCCTGGGTTTTTATTCGCGCGTGGGCAAGTCGATGGTATTTGAGACTTACGGCGGACTGGGTGGGTATTATCAGCACAATCAGTACCAGAATGGAACCTATATCTCGGATATCACTGCCATGCGGATGTTTCTCCAGCCCAATCTGGGGTATGTGTCAAAAAGCTTTGAAATAGCCATTTCCACCCGCATTTCAAAATTGAATTATTCGAAGGTAAGTCAGAATCTGCCAACCGCGATGGAGGAGTACTCCCGGTTAATCCAGATTGCCCGCGATAAGCGGTATTTGCTGGTAGAACCGGCCCTTACCCTACGGGGAGGAAACGGTGATATTAAGTTTCAGGTGCAATTGGTCAAACCCTTCCCCCAGGAGTTTAAAGGAAAACGGTTGTTTGATACTTTCCATCTGAGCGTGGGCTTCATCATGACACTTAATAAATGGAACTGGAATAAGATGACGAATGGCCCGGATATGTAAACAAATTTCTTATCTTCGTCAAAGAAAATATTCATCAGAAATAATTATGGAACAGGATATAAGGTGGGAACAACGGTTTTCCAATTATGTAAAAGCCTTGAATAAACTGAAACAGGCTGTTGAGTATATCGGTCATAACTTTATGCCAGAAGATAGCCCTATCGATGATGACGATATTGAAGTCGTACTGGATGAAATGGTCAGGGAGGCCTTGATTCAACGATTTGAATATACTCATGAGCTGGCATGGAATGTCATGAAGGATTATGCCGAATATCAGGGCAATCCTAATGTCGGAGGCTCAAGAGATGCTACACGGGAAGCCTTCCAGCTGAAACTGATTGTAAACGGGCAAGTTTGGATGGATATGATCGGTAGCCGGAATAAAACCTCCCATACCTATAATGAGTCCGTTGCCTCTGAGATTTATGGTAAAATTCTAAAAGAGTATTATCCTGCATTTGTCGAGTTTTATCGTAAAATGGAGGAAAAAAAGGAAAACGATCAACTCCGATTATTTTGATGTATCATGGAATTTGGATTGAGCGAGAATGACATTGCTGGTATCAGAGCTGTTTTAGCTCTTCATCCTGAAGTGGATCGGGCCGTTTTATATGGGTCTCGTGCAAAAGGGACATTTAAGCCGGCTTCAGATATTGATCTTACGTTACAAGGGGCAAATCTGACCCTGACGATTCTACAAATCATCGAGGGGGAACTTGATGATTTATTATTGCCATATAAGTTTGACATATCCGTTTTTTTTCAGATTGAAAACCCAAACCTGATACAGCATATTGAAAGAGTAGGGGTGGTTTTTTATCAAAAGTAACAGGGAGTGCCTGTGCAGAGATACTTTCTTATCTCTCTCTCTGAGTGACATGTTTCCATATTTTTATTCTCTCGTAAAGGGTTCATTTTTAGTTGTTAATATCAGAAACGATGATTGACTATAAACATATAATTACTATAGAGCCGGGAAAAAGAGGGGGAAAAGCTTGTATCCGGGGGATGAGGATTACGGTATGTGATATATTGGAATGGTTGGCTTCGGGGATGTCTATTGCAGAGACTATTGAAGATTATCCGGAATTGACAGAAGAGGATGTGCTGGCTACATTAAGTTATGTAGCAGATAGAGATCATGGACAGCTGAGCAATTAATCTGAACGATAACAGAACGACAAAACAAGAAAGCCTGCATTTCATTATTATGATTTGCAGGCTTTTTGCTTAGTATAAGTTGTGTGTTATATCCGTGCCAGTGCCAGAAAAGTGGCGTGTATGGAGATAGTCAGAAAAAGATAAAGCAGGCGGGCTGTTTCCGGTTTCGGGTTGAGGAAACGATGCTATTGGACTATACTCCTGATAGTTCCGTTAAAGGGTTACGCAGGCCGGGCATACTCTTGTGTGCCAGGCTCTGTATCGTCTCTTCGCTTACCAGTTTATTGATTGCATCGCGGATAGGACCGTACTTCTCATGCAGCGGGCAGGGGCTCTCACAACTACAGGAGGAGAGTCCGAAACCGCATCCGTAGAAGATTTCGTCACCCTCCACCGCAATGATCAGTTCTTTTAATGAAAGGTCCGGTTTATTGGTGTCAAATTCAAATCCGCCACCTTTGCCTTTGACTGACCGGACGAATCCCATCCGTACCATACGTTGGAGTATTTTGGCTGTGAAAGCTTTAGGTGCTTCTATTTCTTTCGAAATTTCTTCAATTCCCGGGCGCAATTCCTTGTAGTTTTGGTGTTGTATATATACAAGGCTGCGCAGAGCGTATTCTGTTTCCTTATTAAACATAGGCTAAATCGTTATCTGAGTACAAATATAGGATTAATCCGTTAAATAACAAAAAGACCTTTTTGTCTTCTGATGAAATGTTTGTACTTTTACCGGCGTAAAGGTTAAGTGTAATGATTTGATTTATGTATCTGACCAATGCTCTCTATACTCCTGATTCCGAAAGCCACTGGGATCGGGAGAAAGAGGCGGTCGGTGAATTTGAGTTTACCTCTGTAATCTCTTAAGGAGCGGGGATGTTGGATTCATAGATTTTGTGGGCGTATTGATTGCGGGTCAAGCGTCCGGATAGCTATCGGGATGAAGCCGCTGAACGCCAACGTTGCGCACCTGGTAGGGCTGGCGTATATTGAAAAACTTATCTTTTGAATAATTGAGAGGAGCTCGTAACAGTTGCATTGACGCGATCGGTTGTCCTTTTCTCTTTACTTTTTTGGCGCAAAAAAGTAACAAAAAACATAGCCGAAAAAAACTCGCTCGCTCGCCCATAGATTGCCGTACCGCATAGGGATATTTGCAGATGGGGCTCCTCACTCGGCAGTTTTTCGGCGGTTTGGAATTTGTGTTTGTCCCTTCGGGGTGGGATTAGGTGATTTATATTCTGTTATAGCTGTTCATTTGAGTGCGGCTATGTTATATCAGAATATATAAACAGGTTTTTATAAGTATTTTTTTCTCTCTAAAACGGAATGATTATGACTATTCAAACATTCAACAAAGTAACAATAGGACAGATTGTCGCTGATGATTTCAGGGCGGCTGCCATTTTCAAAAAAGCGGGTATTGATTTCTGCTGCGGTGGAAACCAGACCCTGGAAAAGGCCTGCAAGGGCAAACGGATCAACATTGACGAACTTCGTACCGAACTGGAAGCTTTAAGATCGTCATTGCCATCGGAATCTCATGACTTTAAACACTGGAACCTGGGTTTTCTGGCTGATTATATCGTTAATACGCACCACCAGTACGTATTGCGCACATTGCCTGACCTGGTGGAATACACAGAGAAAATAGCGGTGGTGCATGGCCTGAACCATCCGGAACTGAATGAGGTGATGAATCTCTTTGCTCAAATCAATAAGGAGCTACAGCAACACCTGAAGAATGAGGAGGAAGTACTTTTCCCGGCAATTAAGGAGGCGTTGAAGAGTGGTTCGGCAGAGGCGAAGACGATTATCATTTCAGAAATCAGCCGAATGACCGGTGAGCACGAGTTTGCCGGTGGTGCAATGGACCGGATAAATTATATCACTCACGGATATCATCTTCCGGAAGACGCCTGCAATACCTATAAGGTGACGTTTAAGCTGCTGGAGCAGTTTGAGGATGACCTGCATATCCATGTGCATCTGGAGAATAATATTTTGTATCCGAAGGCTGTGGCTTTGGCGAAAGGGTAAAGAGACCTCCCCCGGCCCCTCCGAAGGAGGGGAGTTGGTTGTGTGCGAGTCTGTTAGCTTTTTTTGCTGAGGTGTAAGACTGAACTTCTGTTTAGTGCGTAGTGGTGCTTTTCTCTTCTTACTTTTTTGGCGCAAAAAAGTAACAAAAAAACATAGCCTAAAAAAACTCGCTCGCTCGCCCATAGATTGCCGTACGGTATTGGCTCTTTTATAGATGGGGCTCCTCCCTCGGCAGTTTTTAGGCAGTTTGGAATTTGTGCTTGTCCCTTCGGGGTGGATTCTGGAAGATAGTTTCGGTGTAGTGGCGTTTTTTCTATCCGTTCATTCCATTCTAATTCAACTACAGGTGTGGAAGGCTGTTGTTCAGCGGCTTTTTTTCGTAGTTGCTATCTCTTAGTTTTCGATCTGAAAGAACAATATAAAAACCGAATCTGTTATATTGTCCGTTTAGGACGTGTGCTGTGGCGGATGACTCTTCCCCACCAAGACGTTGCCGTTGGGCTGATGATAGTTCAGCCCTTCAGTGTGTTAGCCTGTTTATCAAGATATTCCCTGTTTTTTGAGTAGTTTTCTTTGCGAATTGTGTATACACTCACGTTATTTAATCCATTAGATCAATTATGACAACAGCAACGCAAAATCTTGAAAATGACCATGTCTATATTCTTCGACTAACGGATATCATGGCAGCTATGGTGATGAAGCAAAGCACCAATATTGAGGACTTTGAACTGGTGGTAAACCTGATCCGAAAGTTTGCGGACGGCTTCCACCATGCGAAAGAAGAAGATCTGCTTTTCCCGAAAATGGGGGAGAAGGGCTTCTCTCCTGTGCAGGGGCCGGTGGCAGTGATGCTGCATGAGCATGTGCAGGGTCGTAACTACGTTAAGGGTATGGCGGACGGTATTGCACGCCTCCGTGGAGGAGAGAGCGGTGCGATCAATGACATCTACCAGAATCTGGCTGGTTACGCCCAATTGCTGCAAAGCCATATCGGCAAGGAAAATAATATCCTCTTCCGCATGGCTGACCAGGCCTTTACCACAGAAGAGCAGGCTGGGCTGCTGGAGCAGTTTGCCGCAGTGGAACAACAGCTGGATAGTGAATATAACGCCGAAAATTCGATTGCGAAAATCGAAAGCCTGGCTTGCCGGTACCTTTGACATGCCTGAAATAACTTTGAAATAGTCAACCCATTTAAAATTACGAAACAAAACGGTCGCAGGTATTTGTGCAACCATTTTGTTCCGTTTTTAGTGGCTCTGCTACAGCCTTTTGTGCCCATAATTAATAACCTTAAAAACAGCAATGAAGATGAAGACAAAGAACCTTTGGTTTGGATTTATCGCAGTGATTGTGATTTCATTCGGAGTATTACTCTATTATGGTAGTGAGATTTACCGGCAAGCGCCACCTGTTCCCGAAAAGGTTGTAACAGCTTCGGGGAAAACCCTTTTCACGGGAGCTGATATTAAAGACGGACAGAATGTCTGGCAATCAATGGGCGGGCAGGAAGTCGGAACGGTGTGGGGGCACGGTGCATACCAGGCTCCTGACTGGAGTGCCGATTGGTTGCATAAGGAGGCTATGTTCATGCTTGACGCTCTGGCAATGAAGCGTGCGAATCAAAAATACGACCAGCTTCCGGAAGACCAGAAAGCCTCATTGAAAGTATTGCTTCAGAATGATTTAAGAACCAACAGCTACAATCCCCAAACTAGAATTCTGACGATCTCTGATCTTCGGGCTGATGCTATTGTCAGTAACAGTGACTTTTACAGTCGTCTGTTCACCAATGATCCGGCCATGGATAAGCTGCGTGATGCTTATGCTATTCCGGTTAACCAACTAAAAGACCCGGAGCGGGTGCGCAAAATGAATGCGTTCTTTTTCTGGACTGCCTGGGCATGCGTGACCAATCGTCCGGGACGCGAAATCACCTACACCAATAACTGGCCATCGGAAGAACTGGTGGGTAACCGTCCGACCGGATCATTAATTCTGTGGACCGGTTTTAGTGTGATTGTCCTGTTGGCCGGTATCGGTATTATGGTATGGTACTATGCCCGCAACCGTCAGGAAGAGTCTGAAATCCTATCGGAAAATCCTGTCGGAAATCAGACGCAGACTCCTTCACAGAAAGCGACACTGAAATACTTCTGGATTGTTTCCGCACTGTTTGTCGTACAGATAGTACTGGGTGTGGTCACTGCTCACTATACGGTAGAGGGACAGGCTTTGTACGGCATTCCCCTCTCCGAATGGCTGCCTTATTCTATCACCCGCACCTGGCACGTGCAGATTGCTATTTTCTGGATTGCTACCTCGTGGCTGGCTACAGGACTCTATTACGCGCCGGCGATATCGGGGCACGAACCCAAATATCAGAAGCTGGGTGTTGACTTACTGTTTATAGCCCTGCTGATCATTGTGGTCGGGTCGTTGCTGGGACAGTGGTACGGAGTGATGCAGAGACTGGGCTTTGTTCAGAACTTCTGGTTCGGACACCAGGGGTATGAGTATGTGGATCTGGGACGTTTCTGGCAATTGTTCCTGTTTGTAGGCCTGTTTATCTGGCTGGCATTGATGGGGCGGGCTATCTGGCCGGTATTGCGCCGCAAAGATGAGAGTCGTAGCCTACTGGTAATGTTCCTTATTTCGGCCATTGCAATAGCCTCTTTCTACGGAGCGGGATTGATGTGGGGCCGTCAAACCAATCTGGCGATAGCCGAATACTGGCGCTGGTGGGTAGTTCACCTTTGGGTAGAAGGCTTCTTTGAGGTGTTTGCCGTGGTGATTATCTCTTTCCTTTTTGTCAGGATGAAGCTGATTAAGGTGAATACAGCAACCTCATCGGTCTTGTTTTCAACGATCATCTTCCTGTCAGGAGGTATTCTTGGCACGTTTCACCACCTCTATTTCTCCGGAACACCAACATCCGTCATGGCTATCGGTGCCACATTTAGTGCTCTGGAAGTGGTACCACTGGTTTTGATGGGGAATGAGGCCTGGGATAATGTAAAGATCAGTCAGAGTTCTACCTGGATCAGAAAATACAAATGGCCGATTTATTGCTTTATCTCCGTAGCCTTCTGGAATCTGGTCGGAGCCGGTATTTTTGGGTTTCTGATCAATCCGCCGATTGCTCTTTACTACATGCAGGGGCTGAATACCACTCCTGTGCATGGACACACAGCTCTCTTTGGTGTGTATGGTATGCTGGGTATCGGGTTGATGCTTTTCGTGTTGAGGGATATGGATACCGAGTCAGTCTGGAAAGATAAGTGGATTCGGTTCGGATTCTGGGCCATCAATTTCGGCTTGGCAGCGATGGTGTTGATCAGTGTTTTGCCTGTCGGATTACTACAGACGATAGCCAGTGTAAACAAAGGATTGTGGTTTGCGCGTTCTGCCGAGTTTATGACCCAACCAGACATTGTGACATTCAAATGGCTCCGTGTGTTTGGAGATACCCTCTTTGGATTGGGAACCGTGGCAGTAGCCTGGTTCATCTTCGGACTGAAAGGAGGATGGAGTATTGAAAAGAAATGAAATATGACCGGTGGGGTTAGTTGCCGGTAATCAGAGATCGAACTAACACTAGCTCTTCTGCTATTAAACGCAGTGGATTGCCGCTATAAACAATAAATCTTCTGGCTTTATTCCGTGTGCAATAAGATGTTGCCGGGATAGAGTCGGAAGATTGTTGCTAGAATAAAATTGTATATGAAGAGAAGAATCAAAAAAGCTTACCGGATGACCTCATACGTGTTTTACCGGCAAACAATACTGGAGCCGATCGATCACCTGTGGACTTTTATCGGAGCGTTTATCGGCATTTCTGCGATTGGGTTTATCCAGGGGAAGCAGTTGGGGCAGGTTGATAATGTTTTTCTTATTGGCTCCTTCGGCGCATCGGCTGTGTTGGTGTTTGGTGCAACCAATAGTCCGTTGGCTCAACCGCGTAACCTTATTTTCGGACATCTGATTTCGGCTGTGATCGGGGTGAGTATTCATAAACTTGTACCCGGTCAACTCTGGCTGGCAGCAGCCCTGGCGGTTTCATTGTCCATCGTGGCGATGCAGATCACCAAGACAATGCATCCCCCCGGTGGAGCCACAGCCCTGATTGCCAATATCGGAACGGAAAAGGTGAAGGCGCTGGGGTACGGTTATATACTATCGCCGGTGATGTCGGGCGTGCTCATTCTTTTTGTGGTGGCTATTGTTGTCAATAATATTCCCCGGGATAGGTGTTATCCCTATAACTGGCGACGGAATCGTTAGTCGTCAGATATTCAATGGGTGAGCGGGTGTCCTGTGTCTGTTTTACAAAGAAATGCAGGTGCTCTTATTTTTTCATTACAGAAAATATTCCTCAATACCCCGTTTTTTCACCAAGATAATTTCTACCTTTACCCCCGTTTAACCAAACACGCAACCCTATGTCAACTTACGCAGAGGATACACGCAAAGTGACCACCCATCGCCTGATCGAAATGAAGAAGAGAGGCGAAAAGATTTCGATGCTTACAGCTTATGACTACTCAATGGCCCGTCTGATTGATGCGGCAGGTATGGACGTGATATTGGTGGGTGATTCTGCCTCCAATGTAATGGCGGGAAATGTGACCACGCTTCCGATGACGCTGGATCAAATGATCTATCACGGAAAATCAGTAGTGCGGGCAGTAAAGCGTGCTTTAGTAGTGGTGGATTTGCCCTTTGGAACCTATCAGGGGAACTCGATAGAGGCGCTGGCATCAGCCATTCGCATCATGAAAGAAACACATGCCGAATGTGTGAAACTGGAAGGTGGAGCAGAGATTCGTGAGTCTGTGGAGCGCATTCTCAGCGCTGGTATTCCAGTGATGGGACACCTGGGGTTAATGCCGCAGTCCATTAATAAATACGGTACATATACCGTTCGTGCAAAAGATGGTAGCGAGGCGAACAAGCTGATTGAAGACGCACGTTTGCTGCAAGAGATGGGTTGCTTTGCGATCGTTCTCGAAAAAATACCGGCAGATCTGGCTGCCCGTGTTGCCCAGGAGCTGACCATTCCGATCATCGGTATCGGTGCCGGAGGCGGTGTGGACGGACAGGTACTGGTGATGCACGATATGCTGGGACTAACACAGCATTTTTCACCCCGGTTCCTTCGCCGTTATGCCAATCTTGCCGAGATCATCACGAAGGCGGTCAGCCAGTATGTGGAAGATGTGAAATCGTCAGACTTCCCGAACGAGAAAGAGCAATATTAAAGAGCCGTTTAATCCTCCAAAGGGGGATTGGATGATATATGTAAAAGCTTCCCCGATGCCTGTTTTTCATGGTGTCCGGGAAGCTTTCTTTTTCCCGAAAATTTCTTACCTTTGCCCTCCAAAATAGACTAACTGATAAACGATTATGTTTGAAAATCTGAGTGACAGACTAGAACGGTCATTTAAAATACTCAAGGGTGAAGGAAAAATCACCGAAATCAATGTTGCCGAAACGCTGAAAGATGTGCGCCGCGCCCTGCTGGATGCCGACGTAAACTATAAAGTTGCCAAAACATTCACCGATACGGTAAAAGAAAAGGCGCTCGGACAGAATGTGCTTACTGCGGTGAAACCCGGTCAGATGCTGGTCAAGATCGTTCACGATGAGTTGGCTATGCTTATGGGTGGAACGAGTGTAGACGTTAACATCAAAGGCAAACCGGCGGTGATCCTGATGGCAGGTCTTCAGGGTTCGGGTAAAACGACCTTCTCCGGTAAACTGGCGAAATTGTTGAAGTCAAAACGCAGCAAAAATCCGTTGCTTGTGGCTTGTGACATCTACCGCCCGGCGGCGATTGAGCAGTTGAAAGTATTGGGTGCGCAGATTGAAGTTCCGGTTTACGCTGAAGAAGAAAACAAAGATGCCGTGGCGATTGCCAAAGCGGCTATCCAATATGCCAAAGCCAACGGTCATGACCTGGTGATTGTCGATACCGCCGGTCGTCTGGCAATCGATGAGCAGATGATGACCGAGATTGCAGCGGTGAAAGCGGCGATTACACCGGATGAAATCCTGTTTGTGGTTGACTCCATGACCGGTCAGGATGCCGTAAATACGGCGAAAGAATTTAACGACCGTCTGGACTTCGACGGGGTTGTGCTGACCAAGCTTGATGGTGATACCCGTGGTGGTGCTGCGCTTTCTATCCGTAATGTGGTAAACAAGCCGATCAAGTTTGTCGGTACCGGAGAGAAGATGGAAGCGCTGGATGTATTCCACCCTGAACGTATGGCTGACCGTATCCTCGGAATGGGTGATATCGTTTCACTTGTGGAACGGGCGCAAGACCAGTACGATGAAGAAGAGGCACGCCGTCTGCAAAAGAAAATTGCAAAGAATCAGTTTGACTTCAACGACTTCCTGAGCCAGATCCAACAGATCAAGAAGATGGGTAACATCAAAGACCTGGCTTCGATGATTCCGGGTGTGGGAAAAGCGATAAAAGACGTGGATATCGATGATAACGCTTTTAAAAGCGTGGAGGCCATTATTTACTCGATGACTCCGAAAGAGCGTGAAAACCCGCAAATCCTGAATGGAAGCCGCCGTCAGCGCATCGCTAAGGGTAGCGGTACGGATATTCAGGAGGTGAACCGTCTGCTGAAACAGTTTGAGGAAACCCGCAAGATGATGCACATGGTCACCAAAGCACAGAGCAACCCTGCTTTGATGCGTAAAATGAGACGATAATATTTATAATAAACGCTAAACCTCCAAGGTTTTTAAAACCTTGGAGGTTTATTAGCTTAAATACAAACAACATGCAATTAATCGACGGAAAAGCAATTTCAGATCAGGTTAAGCAGGAGATTGCACAAGAGGTAGCGGCAATCAAGGCAGCGGGAGGCAAGATTCCTCACCTGGCAGCTATCCTGGTTGGTCACGACGGCGGAAGCGAGACTTACGTTGCCCACAAAGTAAAAGCGTGCGAACAGGTTGGTTTCAACTCTACCTTGGTTCGTTTTGAAGATACGATCACAGAAGCGGAATTGCTTCAAAAAGTGGATGAGCTGAACAACGATCCCGATATTGACGGATTCATCGTTCAGTTGCCTTTGCCAAAACACATCAACGAGCAGAAAGTAATCGAAGCGATCGACTACCGCAAAGACGTGGACGGTTTCCACCCGATCAACGTGGGACGTATGTCTATCGGTCTGCCTTGTTTCGTCTCGGCTACACCGGCAGGCATTATGGAGTTGCTGAAACGTTACAATATTGATACCAAAGGTAAACATTGCGTGGTATTGGGTCGAAGCAACATCGTGGGTAAACCTGTGGCTAACCTGATGATGCAAAAAACGAATCCGGGTAATGCAACTGTAACGGTTTGCCACAGTTATTCGGCTGACCTGAAAGAGCAGTGCCTGAAAGCCGACATTATCATAGCAGCCCTCGGTGTGCCTGAATTCCTCAAAGGCGAAATGGTGAAAGAAGGAGCCGTGGTAATCGACGTGGGTACTACCCGTGTGCCATCTACCCAAACTAAATCGGGCTTCAAACTGACCGGTGATGTGAAGTTTGACGAAGTGGCGCCTAAATGCTCATATATCACTCCTGTACCGGGTGGAGTAGGACCGATGACCATCGTGTCATTGCTCAAAAACACCCTGCTGGCGGGCAAAAAAGAGATTTATAAGTAAAAAAACAGGCTGATTGCTTGCAGGGGTAAGAAAACCTTCTTATCTTTGCAACGCAAAAGCAAAAACGGTGGTTGTAGCTCAGTTGGTTAGAGCGTCGGATTGTGGTTCCGAAGGTCGCGGGTTCGAGCCCCGTCTCCCACCCACAGGCGGTTTCCTTTAAAAAGGGAGCCGCTTTTTTTGTGTAATTTCAGCTCCTCTTTTTGACTTTTTCCTCTTTCTAATTTCCCGAATCTATTCTGAATATCTAGTAACGATCTTCTCACTATCTGTTTAAGTACTGCCTTTGGTTTGTAAAATAAGAGCCTTTAAGTTATGAATTTTCGGATCATCCTAATCCGTTAAAAAAACAATATGTATTTGAGTGTTGTTATAGTACAAGATTTCTTTCTGATTGTGTTGTTTCTTTTTTAGGTCTTTACTATTTTGCCCCGGTATTGTAATTTGTTAATCTATGGGGCTTTGCTGGGATTTTTGGTTGGAGAAATAGAATAAATGCTCATTTCAAAGTAGAATTGCAGGTGGCAACTTCATGAGCTAAGCTTCTGTTTCTTTTGAAATACAAGTCAGTTTATGAAGAAGTTTTACTTTTACTTACTGTTGGGATTAGTTATCCCTCTGGTCGTTGTATGTGGGCAGGTGCGGTTTGCCATTCCGGGAAAACTACAAGCCCGGGGATATCAGAGCCATGTTGAGCTAATGATTGACAATCCTCATGCTTTTATCTATGAAATTTATGTTTCGGCTGATGATGGAAAGCATTTCCGAAAGCATGGAGAAACATCAGGGAAGGAATATCTCTGTTTTCTGAAAAACAAGGAGCAAAACAGCAAACTTCTCTTTAGAATTATGCCCAAAGGGATGTCGGTGTCGAACCCTGATGCTGAGAAGTTTCAGGTTGAAGCTACCACCCGGAGGATGAATGATAGTGAATTGCTCGATATGGTGCAGCGATATACTACCCGTTACTTTATGGAGTTGTCACACCCCGACTGCGGTATGGCCCGGGAACGGAGTAATGATCCTCATGGGGATATTGTGACCACAGGCGGTACCGGGTTTGGAATAATGGCGCTGATAGCTGCAGCCGAACGAAATTACTATCCCCGCGAAAAGGTTTTCCTGAAGATACAACAAATCGTAACTTTCCTTGAACGGGCCGAACGTTTTCATGGAGCCTGGGCACATTGGTATAACGGTAACACGGCTGCTCCGTTTAGCTTCAGCCGCTATGATGACGGCGGAGATCTGGTCGAAACTGCATTTCTAATGCAGGGGCTTCTGACTGCCCGGCAATATTTTAAAGCGGGCAATGATGAAGAACAGGATCTATCATACCGGATCAATAAGCTCTGGAAAAGTGTAGAGTGGAACTGGTACACCCGGGATACCGATTCTCTATACTGGCACTGGTCTAAAAACTGGGGCTGGAAGATGAATCACCGCATTAAGGGCTTTGATGAAACGCTCATTACCTATATCCTGGCTGCATCGTCCCCAACCTATCCGATCCGCCCTGACGTTTATCATGCCTGTTATACAAAATCGGACTATTTCCTTAATGGTAAAACATATTACGGAATACGACTCCCCCTGGGTATGGAACTGGGAGGTCCATTGTTTTTTACACATTATTCTTTCCTCGGACTAAACCCGAAAGGACTTAAGGATAAGTATGCCGACTATTGGGAGAGAAACCGGGCGCATGTCCTTATTCACCGGGCTTATGCCCTGGATAATCCGAAAAAATGGAAGGAATATGGTGCTAATTGCTGGGGATTTACCTCTTCCGATGATCCTTTGGTCGGTTATACCTCCCACCATCCCGGCACGAACGATGAAAACGGGACGATATCACCAACGGCAGCTTTATCCTCATTACCCTATACCCCCGAACTGGTATTGCCGGTTTACCGGTACTTCTATGAGCAACTCGGGGACCGGATATTCGGCCCGTATGGATTTTACGACGCATTTAATCTCTCGCTTGTTGACGGACAACAGGTCGTTCACTCTTATCTGGCCATCGATCAGGGCCCAACGGCCGTTATGATAGAGAACTACCGGTCAGAACTTCTCTGGAAACTATTTATGCAGAATGATGAAATAAAGAAAGGGCTTTCATCTCTGGGATTTTACTACAAAAACTAATACCCTAAATCAAGTTCACTATGGAAAAAAGGATTGGGCTAGTCTTGCTGATTATATTGGCGGGCTGCATATCTTCATTCGCCCAGAAACTGATTACCGTATCGGGTTCTGTGAAAGACAACGCAACTAAAGAGACGTTGATTGGAGTGACTGTTGTGGTGAAAGGCACTACGACAGGTACAGTAACGGATTACAATGGAAACTATTCATTGGCTAATGTGCCATCGGATGCTACACTTGTATTTTCGTATGTGGGAATGACCTCTGTATCGCAGGCTTTAAACGGCCGTTCTGTGGTCAATGTTTTCCTTGAAAGTACAACTCATGGCTTAGGAGAAGTGCTGGTGGTCGGTTATGGTACCCAAAAGGTCAAAGACCTGACGTCAGCAATTTCGACCATTAAATCCGATGAGCTGATTAAAACACCAGCCGGACAGGCCATGCAGGCACTACAGGGAAAAGTTGCAGGATTACAAGTCGTAAGCAGCGGTGCACCGGGAGGATCTCCAACTATCCGCGTACGGGGGATAGGGTCATATCCCGGAAAAGGAAATGAAAATCCGTTGTATGTAGTAGATGGTGTATTCTTCGATAACATCGATTTTCTGAACTCATCAGACATTGCTTCCATCTCCGTGCTGAAGGATGCATCGGCATCAGCAATTTATGGGGTCCGTGCAGCCAACGGAGTGGTGCTGATAGAGACCAGATCCGGTACCTACAATCAAAAGAGTGAGATTTCATACGATGGATATTATGGGGTGCAGGTTGCTCAGAATGTGTTGAAAATGGCAAATGCAGAACAATATACCACCATGGCGCTTGAGTCTGGTTCGTCAGCTGATGCCGGTTATATCCTGAGTGCGATGCAGCGATACGGTCGCAGCCGTATAAATCCTAATGTACCGGATGTAAACACGGATTGGTATAAAGAAATATTACGTGTCGCACCGATACAGAATCATAGCCTGAATGTTACCGGAGGAGACCAGAAAGCCTCTTATTCGGTCGGAGCCAATTACTTTGCTCAGAAGGGGATACTGGATATGAAGAACCAGTATGAACGCTTTAATCTTCGTTCGAAGATCGATTACAAAGCGACTGACCGCTTTACCATTGGTGGTAACATGATCTTCAGTAATGCCACAAAGTTTGATGAAGAATCTGATGCCTGGAGTCTCGCTTATTGGGCGGTACCCATTCTGCCGGTTTATGATGAGTTGAATGTAAATGCAACACCGGTTAAATTTGCCAGTGCACAGGACCTGGGTTATCGAAGCGGACAGAATCCGATGCCCACCCTCCGGTTTAGTGAAAACCGGATTAAGACAAAAAAAATGCTGGCCAATTTCTATGTAAACTTAGACCTGATACCAAAGCATTTAACATTCAAATCAACATATAATCACAGCTTCACCTCTCAGGATGAGCGCTATGTTGATCTTCCGTATTATATCAGTCTCGGATTCCAGAGGGTAGATGCCACTCTGGTGAAAAATTCACTGACTTATTCTAATCAGATATGGGATAACATATTGACCTATACCAATAAATTCGGAGAGCATAACCTGACTGCCATGGCCGGAAGCTCATTCAGGGATGAGGCTTATAACAAGCTTAGTGCAAAAGGATTGAACTTCCCGATTGATCAGGAGCAAGCCTGGTATATCAGCCAGTCCGAAACCAAACCGGTAGATGGAGTCAGCGATGAAGGTACCCGGCAATACGGAATGTCTTATTTTGGAAGAGTATCCTACAATTTCAGCGATAAATATCTGCTGTATGGTACCATAAGAGCAGACGGAAGCTCTAAATACCAGCAAAAGTGGGGGTATTTCCCTACAGTGGGTGCCGGTTGGGTATTATCGCAGGAAGATTTCCTGAAAGATAATAAGACAATCGATTACCTCAAGTTGCGTGTCGGATGGGGTCGTTTGGGAAATGATAAAATTCAGGCCAGCGACGGGGCAACGACTACTTCGGTGGTCACCACTGCCATAAATAATGTCCTGGTTTCAGGAACGACAACAGCCAATACATTTTCATCCCTAAAATGGGAACTTACAGAAGAAACGAATGTAGGGATAACCTCTAAACTTCTTAAAAACCGGTTATCTGTGGATGCCGATTATTACGTCCGTGATACCAAAAATGCTGCAATCAGTGTTACTATTCCCGCAATCGGTGGAACTGTGATTAAGAATGTGGGGGTAATCAGAAACTCGGGTCTAGAGCTGGCTCTTGGTTGGAATGACAAACTGGTTAATGGAATCGGGTATAATATCGGTGCAAATATTGCAACACTGAAGAATGAAGTGCGGGACCTTTACGGACAGCCCTATATTGACGGTGGATCGGCCGAATTCCGTCAACGCTCTATCGTAGGCGAACCGCTATTAGCTTTTTATGGACGCGAAGTAATAGGTGTTTATCAAAATAATGCCGAAATACAGGCCGATCCTATAGCCGTGGCAAACGGACTGGTACCGGGAGATTTCAAGTATAAGGACCAAAATAAAGACGGAAAGATAGATGATGATGACCGGGTGATCCTGGGTTCTTATTTCCCCTCATTTACCTACGGATTCAATCTGGGAGTATCCTATAAAAATATCGAACTTTCGGCTAATATGATGGGCCAAAGTGGTAATAAGATTCTCAACCGTAAACGTGGGGAGGTTATCTGGACCAATGATCAGAATATGGATGCAGACCTTGCCATCAACCGTTGGCATGGTGAAGGTACATCTAATAAATATCCCTCTTCTTCAGGATTGAGACGGGGCTGGAATCAAAAGATGAGCAATTATTTTGTAGAGGATGGTTCCTTCTTCAGGATTCAGAATATACAACTGGCTTACACACTCAAAAACAAGAAAGTAATGGGTACACCGATACCTGAAACACGGATAGCATTGACGGCCGATCGTCCACTGACAGTGTTTAAGTATAACGGATTCAATCCGGAAGTGGCGGATGGTATCGACAGGCAAACCTATCCGATACCTGCTGTTTATACAATTGGGCTTAATGTTAAATTCTAAACACCAAAGCAATCATGAAAAGTATCAATTATATCAAGATAGCTGTGGTAGTCTTGTTGTTAACGACTTCGACAGCGTGTAATCATTTGCTGAACGAACCGGCCGAAAATAAGGCTTTTACCGAAGAGACCGATTATTCCAATACCGGTAATATGATATTACCTCTTATAGGTTCTTATGCCGAGTTCTATGTTAGGGGATGGGAAGAGTTTCCACTTATATCGGTACGTGGAGATGATGTGAATGCCGGTGGACTCGGTGACCAGCAGGATTTTGCCGAAACAGATAAGTACAATTACAATAAGGATTATTGGATGTATAATTCGGTATGGGAAAATGAATACAAGGATATATTCACATTCAACTCTGCGATTGAACAGATAAATCAGTATAAAGCAAAAGCGACCGGCACTGCCGACAAAGCGCTTGCCGATCAGTATATTGCTGAAGCCAAGACGCTTCGGGCTTTCCTGTTGTTCCAGTTGTCACGGGTTTGGGGTGCTGTATTTACTCCGCAGACGTCTGATCCGTCAGAGCTGTTGGTATCGACTCCCCCGGGCAAAGACCAGGTCATGCAGTTTATCTCTGATCAGATGGATGAGGCGATTCCCCTTCTGCCGGATATGCGCCCTAACCAACGGACCGATATCAAAGGAGGTGTTACCAAATATACAGCATTGGCCATAAAAGCCCTTGCGAATCTTGAACTGAAAAAATACCAGACTGTGGCAGATGCAACATCTCAGATTATTAGTTCCGGAAAATTCAGCCTTGAGTCGGATTTTTACGAACTCTTTAAGTTGAAAGGAAAGCTCAATAACGAAAATCTGCTTGAACTTCAATATTCCGATTTCGGGAAAAGTTCGGGTGATGTCAAAAGTTACCTGTTTGCCTTCTTTGGTCCGCAGGGATGGACTCCTAAGGTTACCGGAGCCAGTGATGGCTGGGGATTCTACGAGCCGAGCCTGAAGTACATCAAGTTTATGATTGACCGTAACGAAACGGTTCGTCTCGAAACCAGTGTGCTTTTCACAAACAGAGGAATTGCCGAACTTCAGAAAGATGCCAAATATGCTACACTTCCGTCGTGGATTTCAAATACGACCCGTTCGGGTGACCGGATTAATGACTATGCCAGGGCAATGTTTGCCAGCGGAAAACACTATTTGCCTTCCGTTGATCTGACACCGGGACGTACCGATTACGGTACCAACAAAAATTTCACCTGTATCCGTTATGCCGAAATATTGCTTATGCATGCCGAAGCATTAACCCAAGGAGCATCCAGTTCGGCGATGACTGCCGTTCAGGCAGTCAATGCGGTAAGGACAAGAGCCGGTATGCCGGCTTTGTCAACAGTCACAAATGCTCAGGTGATGGATGAAAAATATGCAGAACTGGCAATGGAGTGGGGAACACGCTACTACGATATGGTCAGATTAGGTAAATATGCTGAACTGAGCTACGACGGACGCACATTTGCCGAAAGCAAGATATTCCTGCCTTATCCACAGAATCAGGTTGACCTGCTACCGGTTCTGAAAAAGTGAGTTTTGATTTAATCATTTAAAAATGAGATGCCATGAAATTGTTTAGATATATAACCATCAGTGCGTTGTTCTCATTGCTGATTGCATCGTGTAATGAGGGCATAGACCCTATCACCCCGGTTGCTCCCGGGGCTGACGAAAATGCACCTGTTGTTACCCTGAAATATCCAACAGAGGGAACCAAGATACAAGTACCCGAACTGATCACGTCGATTAATATCCAGTTTGAAGTAACGGATGATATCGAGCTGGATTCCATATCAGTGATTATGGATGGAACGAAACTTATCGGTTACCGCGGATTTAAAGACTATCGGCGTGCCGTGAAAGAATACCTTTATGACCATTTGACCAATGGAGTCCATGTATTGACCATAAAAGCCACTGATCTTACAGGAAAGGTGACAAATAAGACAATTAATTTTGAGAAAAAACCACCTTACACACCTGTCTTTGCCGGAGAGATATTCTATATGCCTTTTGATGGCGATTATATGGAACGGGTTAGTTTTCAGACAGCGACCAAGGTCGGAAATCCGGGATTTGCCGGTGTCGCGTTCAAGGGATTGAATGCTTATGCCGGAGCCACAGACTCTTATCTGACATTTCCGGCAGTTGGACTGAAAAATGCAGAGTTTAGTGCAGCCTTCTGGTATAAACCCAATTCTTCGCCTGATCGTGCTGGTATTATCTCGATAAGTCCTCCCGGAGAAGTCAGAACCAGCGGATTGCGCTTTTTCCGCGAAGGAAGTGCCACCTCCCAACGGTTTAAACTCAATGTGGGTACCGGTACAGGAGAAACCTGGAATGATGGCGGAACAATTACGCTCCCAACCAATGATTGGGTTCACCTGGCATTCACTGTTTCGTCAACCCAGTGCGTAGTTTATATCAACGGAGCGGTAGCCACGTCAGTGCCTTCAAGTGCTATCAGCTGGGCTAACTGTGATATGATGTCTATTGCATCAGGAGCACCCAACTTCTCTTACTGGGATCACAAATCAGATAATAGCTATTATGATGAGTTGAGAATTTTCAATAAAGCGCTCTCTCAGGCTGAAATTCAAAATATCATAACCTATGACTCTCCTTATGTGCCCAAATATACCGGAGAGACGTTCTATATGCCGTTTGACGGGAATTACAAAGAGCTGATCAGTAGTAAAAATGCCACAATGGTAGGCTCACCGGGTTTGGCTGACGGACGGACCGGTCAGGCTTATGCCGGAGCGACCGGTGCTTACCTGACCTATCCGACTACCGGTCTGACCGGAAGTGAATTCAGTGCCGCTTTCTGGTACAAGTTAAATGCAACGCCAGACCGTGCAGGTATTTTGGTTATTGGTCCGCCAGACGCGACAGCCCCGACAGCGATGAACAACAGGAATGCGGGATTCCGTTTCTTCCGGGAAAATGCATCCGGAAAGCAGCGTTTCAAACTTAACGTAGGAAGCGGTAGCGCAGACAGCTGGTTTGACGGAGGTAGTGCTGCTGATGTTGATACGGCGACTACCACCGGTTGGATACACCTGGCATTTACGATTTCGGCCACAAAGTGCGCTGTCTATATCAATGGTCAGGTAGTCAGTCAGGGTAGTTTTACCGGAGTTGACTGGACCGGATGCGATATTCTTTCTATAATGTCAGGTGCGCCACGCTTTACAGGATGGGATCATTTGTCTGACAACAGCTTAATGGATGATCTAAGATTATTCAACAGGGCTCTTACCCAGACAGAAATAAACAATATGTATAACGGTCAGTAAAAGGCGTAACCAACTCAAAAGATGAAAACCGGAGGAATGGTCATGGAACCCTCTTCCGGTTTTCAATTGCAGAGATAATGCGGAATTTAATTTACATAACGTTGGGGGTTCTGGCTGTGATAGGGTGGTCATGCAGCAAAAATGGAACTTCGGAACCGGCACGATTGTACGTTGACAGCCTGTTTATTAATAATGCCAGGATTTCAGATAACTCAGTAGTAGCCGGAGTTGCTCTCACTCCTGTCGTGATCAGGATTGTATTTTCGTCTGCTATTGAGCTGTCGGAAATGAATACCGGTTATGTCTCTTTTTCGGGAACACTCGGCAATAATTATACATATCGTCGGGGAATTGACAATAAGACACTGATCCTGACAACGGAATCACGGCCGCAAGCTCTTACTGCCTATGACTTTAGTATATTGAAGGGTGATTATCTGGGAGGCAGTGTTGCTTCGTCTTTTCAGGCGAAGCTGGTTGCCGGTATTGATAGCACACCAAAATATGAGACGATTACTGACGATGCTCTACTGTCTCTGGTACAACGCCAGACTTACAAATATTTTTACAACTATGCCCATCCGGTGTCAGGACTGGCCCGCGAACGTTTGGGATCGGGAGATATAGTTACCACCGGGGGGAGTGGGTTTGGCCTGATGGCTACCCTAGTGGCCATTGAGCGGGGATTTATCTCCCGGGGGCAGGGGTTCGGTTTACTCAACCAAATAGTGACATTTCTGAACGAAAAGGCAGATAAATTTCACGGAGCATTTCCTCATTGGCTTAACGGGACGACAGGAAAGGTACAGCCATTCAGTACGAAAGATAATGGGGCCGACCTGATTGAAACCTCTTTTCTCATGCAGGGATTGCTAACTGTCAGGGAGTATTTCAAAAACGGATCTCAGACTGAAAAAAACATGTGCGACACCATTCAGAAGTTGTGGCATAATGTCGAATGGACCTGGTTTCAGCAAAATGGACAGAACCGGCTTTACTGGCATTGGTCTCCGGATTACGGTTGGGCGATGAATATGCCCATTACCGGTTGGAACGAAGGGCTTATTGCCTATGTGCTGGCAGCCTCTTCCCCGACTTTTCCCATTGCAAAAGCGGTTTATGACAATGGCTGGGCTCAGAATGGAAATATCCGTAACGGAAGAATATTTTACAATACCCTCCTGCCGTTAGGTGAGAACCGGGGCGGGCCTCTGTTTTTTGCCCATTATTCCTTCCTGGGACTTGATCCGAGAAATTTGTCAGATACCTATGCCGGTTATTGGATCCAGAATGTGGCTCATTCCAGGATAAACCACTTCTATTGTGTGGATAATCCACTTGGATACTGGGGATACAGCTCCGGTTGCTGGGGATTGACCGCCAGTGATGTTCCTGACGGATATAATGCATCGTCACCCAACAACGATGTGGGAGTAATTGCCCCGACAGCAGCTTTGTCATCATTTCCGTACACGCCTGCAGAAAGTATGCGCGCCTTACATTTTTTCTACTATACGCTGGGTGATAGGTTGTGGGGGGAATATGGCTTTAAGGATGCATTTTGCCTGAGCCAGCCCTGGTTTGCCGATTCTTACCTTGCCATTGACCAGGGGCCTGTGGTGGTGATGATTGAAAATTACCGGAGTGCTTTGCTTTGGAATCTATTTATGCAAAACAGCGATATCCGAACTGGACTGACCCGATTAGGATTTAGTTACTAGGAATGTGGGTGTGATGATGACCGGAATTCATTTTACGACATAGCTTTTACATTAGAATATAATATTATCAACTTATAGGGTGCCAACCTTAAAACTATTGATGAACCATGAAAAAGATTTTCGTTTCCATCATGATGCTTTGTGCATTATACCAATTGCAGGCCGTAAGTCCGAAGAATAAGAAACAGCCAGTCAAACAAACGAAGCAGTCTTACCTGCTGGCAACATTGCCTGACAAATCACTTTATTTCAAATCCGATCCGAAGATGGATCAGTTCATTACCAATCTAATCTCCCAAATGACGCTGACGGAGAAACTGGGCCAGTTAAACCTGCCTTCTGCCGGGGATTTTACAACCGGGCAGGCCCAAAGCTCCGATATCGGCAAAAAAGTGGAAGAGAGTAAAGTCGGTGGGCTTTTTAATATCAAGGGTGTTGAAAAGATTGCGGCCATACAACGCGTTGCAGTCGAAAAGAGCCGACTGAAGATTCCTCTGCTTTTTGGCATGGATGTCATTCACGGTTATGTAACCAATTTCCCAATACCACTCGGACTGGCTTCTTCGTGGGATATGACCCTGATTGAACAGTCGGCCCGGATAGCTGCCAATGAAGCAACTTCCGACGGAATCAACTGGACATTTTCTCCTATGGTTGATATTGCCCGTGATCCGCGCTGGGGCCGTATCGCCGAAGGCTCGGGCGAAGATGCTTACCTTGGCAGTCAGATTGCCAAAGCTATGGTGCATGGGTATCAGGGCGATGATCTGGCTCAAAACAATACGATGATGGCTTGCGTCAAGCATTATGCCCTGTATGGAGCAGCCGAAGCCGGACGTGACTATAATACGGTTGACATGAGCCGGGTGCGTATGTACAATGAATATTTTCCACCTTATAAAGCTGCGGTAGATGCCGGCGTGGGTACGGTGATGGCATCATTCAACGAAGTTGACGGTATCCCGGCTACGGCAAACCGTTGGTTGCAGACCGAGGTCCTTCGTAACCAGTGGGGGTTTGGTGGATTTGTTGTTACGGATTATACAGGTATCAATGAGATGATTGCCCATGGAATAGGTAATTTACAAAAGGTATCGGCAAGAGCCCTGAATGCCGGAATCGATATGGATATGGTGGGTGAAGGATTCCTTACAACCTTGCAAAAGTCGCTGGATGAAGGCAGGGTTACCCAATCTGAAATAGACCGGGCCGTACGTCGTGTCCTGGAGGCCAAATACAGATTAGGCCTGTTTGACAATCCCTATAAATATTGTGATGCAGAACGAGGAAAGAGAGAAATATACAATCTGGCAAACCGTGAAGCCGCCCGAAACATTGCTGCCCGGTCGATGGTGCTTATGGAAAATAAGCAGCAAACACTTCCGCTCAGGAAGTCTGGTACCATTGCCCTGATTGGACCTCTGGCCAACAATCCCGAGAATATGCCCGGTACCTGGAGCGTGGCTGCCCGGCACTCAGAAGCAATATCCCTGCTCAAAGGATTGCAGGAAACGGTGGGTAAGGAGGTGAGGATTCTCAGTGCAAAAGGGTGTAACTTCGAATATGATGCCGAATTGGAGTCTCGTTCAGCTATGTTTGGGAAAAACACCTATCGGGATAACCGACCTAAGGAGCTTATTCTGCAAGAGGCATTGTCTATGGCCCGGCAGGCCGATGTGATTGTGGCAGCATTGGGTGAGTCCTCTGAAATGAGCGGCGAATGCAGCTCGCGTACCCGCATTGATGTGCCTCAATCTCAAAGGGACCTTTTAGTAGAGTTAAAGAAGACCGGGAAACCAGTGGTTCTGGTACTGTTTACAGGTCGGCCGTTGGTATTGAATCAGGAAAAAGAGTTGGCCGATGCGATCCTGAATGTCTGGTTTCCGGGAAGCGAAGCCGGGTATGCAGTCTCTGATGTTTTATTCGGAAAAGTTAATCCGTCAGGCAAATTACCGGTCACTTTTCCACGAAGCGTGGGGCAGATTCCTATTTACTATAATTACAAAAATACTGGTCGCCCATTAAGTGATGATGCGAGAGACAATTGCCGGTTTGAGAAATTCCGTTCCAATTATCTGGATGAATGCAATACCCCGCTGTATCCATTCGGGTACGGATTAAGCTATACTACATTTCAATACGGAGACATTTCATTAAATGCAAATGAGCTGCGAGGAAATCAAACGCTGAAAGCCAGTGTGACGATTACCAATACCGGTAAATATGACGGCGAGGAAGTGGTGCAGCTTTATATTCGCAATGTGGAGGGAAGTAATACCCGACCGGTGAAAGAGCTGAAAGGATTCCGCAAAATAGACTTCAAAGCGGGTGAAAGCAAAACAGTGACTTTTGATATTACCCCGGATGACCTGAAGTTTTACAATAACGAATTGCAATACGACTGGGAAAGTGGAGAATTTGAGATTCAGATAGGAACAAATTCCAGGGATGTCAAGGTCGCGAAAGTTAACTGGTTGAAGTAGTTTCTGTCAATAATGGCCGGGTTAATGTAAATAATAAATAGGCTCTATAATGGTTTGTATGGGTATATTTTAAAGGCTTAAACAATCATAATTATTTAGCCACGAATCCACGAATAAGGAATGTGTCTTTTCTTTTTTCAGTAATGAAAAAAGATTCGTGAAACTACGATATCCATTTTGCCTGATCTACAAAAGGTTATATGCTGTGTTTTAATTCGTGCATTCGTGGCTAAAATTATTTAGATAGAGTTTATCATAAATTATCCCACGAAATCCTTTAGGGAAATTCTTTCCCTAAAGGAGGGCTGAATAGATATTTACCCACACAAAACGTTATAGAGCCAATAAATATGCAGTATCATGAAAGCAAGTATATGTTTGATTGCGCTAATGCCGTATCTGTCTTTTGCACAGACGGAACCCAGTACCAAGACGGTAAAGGGGCAAATCTCAGAGTATCATATTCCGGTAGTCCAAACTTACCGCTTAAATGGACGGATTACCGATGAGGCTGGGCGGGCGTTGTCAGATGTCAGGATAATGATAAAGGGGGATGTTGTGTCGGCAAACTCAGATTCGCAGGGAAACTATTCGATAACCATTGCGCCGCATAACAAGGCCCTGATATTTTATTACCCCGGAAAGTCGTGGCTCGAGTTGGCTCTTCAGGACAATCAGACACAGATGGATGTAACACTCAAATCAGAGCAACCGCTCAAACCGATTGAACGGACTCCGGCGATTGCTACTTCATGGTTTGATCCCAATAATGACCATCCTCATACCTATTGCAATCCGGTCAATATAAGTTATCTGTTTGAGTATTATTTCCCGACCAGAAAACAAATATCCTGTCGTTCAACAGCTGATCCCCTGATTGTACCGTACAAAGGGGAATATTATCTCTTTTGCACAAATCAATCCGGTTATTATGTTTCTAAAAATCTTACCCAATGGCAATATATATGTAGTGCGTTCCAACGGAAGCCATTCGATGATGACCAATGTGCCCCGTCTGTAACGGTGATGGGAGATACTATGGTGATGTTGGGATCGACATATAATGAACTTCCGGTATGGTACACCACCGATCCCAGGACAGGAAGGTGGAAGCATCTGACCGAAACGGCATTATTGCCGCATTGGGATCCTTACATGTTCCGGGACGACGATAAACGACTCTATCTCTATTACGGATCGAGTAATGAATTTCCGATCAAAGGGGTGGAATACGATCCTGCAACATTCAGGCCCAAAAGCATTATTCGTGACCTTTATATCCTGCATCCCGAGCAGCATGGATGGGAGCGGTTCGGGATGAACAACGATGATTCTGTTTCATTGAAGCCCTTTACCGAAGGTGCTTTTATGACCAAATACAACAATAAATACTATTTGCAGTATGGGGCGCCCGGCACAGAATTTAAAGTATATGCCGATGGTGTCTATGTTTCCGATAATCCGTTGGGGCCTTTTGTTTACCAAAAACATAATCCCTTTTCCTATAAACCCGGTGGTTTTGTACTGGGAGCAGGGCATGGCGGTACTTTCAGGGACTATCATGGAAACTACTGGCATATAGCCACCTGTATGTTGTCCTTGCGGGAAACCTTCGAGCGTCGTATCGGCCTTTATCCGTCAGGGTTTGACAGAGACGGGATTATGTATGCCAATACTGCATTTGGTGATTACCCGACTGTCACCCCTGTTTCGGGTGAAGATCATCAACGGGGAAATTTTGCCGGATGGATGTTGCTTTCGTTGCACAAAAAGGTCTGGGCATCCTCTTCCGATAGCATTTACACTCCGGAAAAGGCCGCCGATGAGAATATGCGTACCTATTGGGCAGCTAAATCAAATCAATCGGGAGAATGGTTTGCAATGGATTTAGGAACAGAGAAACAGGTATATGCCATTCAGGTGAATTACTACGAACATAAGGCGAACCAGTTTGGAAAAGCTATGGATACGTATCACCAGTATAAAATCTTTGGTTCCGCCGATGGAAACCAGTGGTCACTGATTGTTGATAAAAGCAATAATGATCTGGATGTGCCTCATGATTATGTGGAGTTGCTTCGGCCTGCAACCGTCCGGTATCTGAAAATAGAGAATATTCATACCGCCAGTGGGAATTTTGCACTGATGGACTTACGTGTGTTTGGTAAAGCACAGGGGAAAATACCGGCACAGGTAAAGCAATTTAAAGTAAAACGCCAGTCTCGTGATGGCCGCAATGCCCTGATTTCCTGGAAAGCGCAGCAAGATGCTTACGGCTACAATATCTATTACGGGACCGCATCTGATAAGCTTTACAATTGCATCACTGTTTATGATAGCAACTCCTACAATATGAGAGGACTGGATAAAGGTACATCCTACTTTTTCTCGGTTGAAGCGCTTGGTGAAACAGGTATTTCTGCCCGGTCAGCCGTTGTTGAGACAAAAGATTAATTTCAGCATCTTCCAAAATAAACCGTTATCTTTGCAGCCGTAAGCTCATTGATTTGACATTCAATCCGAAAAGGGAATCCGGTGAAATGCCGGAGCTGTACCCGCAGCCGTAAGCTTTACTCAAAACCGTTAAGCCAAATAGCCACTGTCCGAAACCGACGGGAAGGCGCTTAAAGGGAAGCGAGCCGGAAAACCTGTCGATTGAATCCTATTCAGCTTAAACTTTCGGGATAAAAGTTTGAACATGAAATCCACCGGATGCCAGACGTGCCTCCTTTGCTTCATCTTCTCGCTTCTTTCCCTATGTAGGAAATTCAATCCAATTTCGCATTGCAAACAGCTACATTCAACAATGGCACTTTTCGATTAAAGGCCATCGCGATATTCCTGATAACAGCGGTCCTTTTTGTCCTGAACCTGACATTCGGTTCGGTGCATATTCCTGTAGATTCGGTCTTACGTGTCCTTTCCGGACAGGAAATAAACCAGACTGCCTGGCAAAATATCATTCTCAATTCACGTCTGCCTCAGGCATTGACCGCCTTATTTACCGGAGCGGCATTGGCTGTTTGCGGATTACTTTTACAGACACTTTTCCAGAATCCTCTGGCTGATCCCTCCATTCTGGGCATCAGTGCAGGCGCCAATCTGGGGGTGGCATTGATTGTTTTCCTTACAGGAGGGACGATGGGTAGTCTATCCGGTATCGGGTTGGGTGGACATTTCCTGATTGTCAGCGGTGCATTTGCGGGCGCATTTGCCGTCCTGAATATTATCCTTTATATGGCCGGTCGGCTGAAAAGCAACCTGATGCTGCTGATTGTGGGGATTATGGTGAGCTACCTGGTCTCTTCGTTTATCACTTTCATTAATTTCTACTCTTCAGCGGAAAACGTATTTCTCTATATGCTATGGGGAATGGGGGACTTTTCGAGTGTGACCCGTTCGCAAATCAGTTTTTATATCCCCTGCATTACAGTGGGAATACTGGCGGCTCTTCTTCAGATGAAACCGCTCAATGCCCTGTTGATGGGTGAACGTTATGCGATGAATCTCGGGGTGAGAATCAAACAGACCCGTATCATTATATTGTTGATAAGTGGATTGCTTACCGCGGTGACAACGGCATTTTGCGGACCGGTCTCTTTTCTGGGGCTGGCGGTGCCCCACATTGCCCGACTGATACTGGGAACGGGAAATCATAAGAAACTGCTCCCTTTTTGTCTGATACTGGGTGGTGGAGTGGCTTTGTTGTGTAATCTGCTGACCTCTTTCCCCGGTCACGTAGGTATCCTGCCATTGAATGCCATTACTCCGATACTGGGAGCGCCGGTGGTGCTCTATGTCTTACTCAGCCGGAAGAAATTCCAGCAAATCCATTAACCTGACGCCTTATGAGTACACCCATTCTACAACTGGAAAACCTGACGATCGGGTATGTCAGCCAGCGTCCGCACAAAGTGGTGCATTCCAACATCAACCTTTTCTTGAAAAAAGGCGAACTGACCTGTCTGCTCGGAACCAATGGTGCGGGTAAATCGACCTTGTTGAAAACGCTTTCCGGCTTTCAACTGGGCATGGAAGGGAAGGTGTTTCTGGAAGGGGAGGAGATTCATTTTATTTCGAAGAAAAAGCTGGCACGCAAACTCAGCGTGGTGCTTACCGATAATATTGCTGCCGGGAATCTGACCGTCTATGAAGTAGTCTCATTTGGCCGTTACGTCTATTCCGATTTCTTCGGACGACTCTCTGCCAAAGATGACGAGATGATCCGATATGCACTCGATTGTGTGGGTATTGCCCATTTTGCCCAACGAAACATCAGTGAACTGAGTGACGGCGAGCGACAGAAGGTGATGATCGCTAAAGCGATTGCACAGGAGACTCCGTTGATCCTGTTGGATGAACCGACAGCTTTTCTTGATTTGCCTTCGCGAGTGGAAATTATGATTTTGCTGCGCAAGCTCAGTGCTGAGAATGGCAAAACCATCCTGCTTTCGACACACGACCTCGATCTTGCATTGCAACTGGCGGATAAAATATGGCTGATGGCTAAAAAGCGGGAGATTGTCAGCGGAACACCTGAAGACCTGGCATTGTCGGGAATGTTCAATTCTTTCTTTGACAAAGAGAGCCTCTCTTTTGATCTGAATACCGGAACGTTTTTGTTGAATAGCCAATCGGTGCGTAAAGTGCAGCTCGAGGTAGAAGGAGTAACCCGTATTTGGCTGGAGAAAGCCCTGATCAGAAAAGGGTATCAGGTGTGTGATGAGGCGGAACTGAAGATTATCCATAACACGGATGGATATCGCATTGCATTTCCCGATGCAAAAGAATCGTTTGATACAATTGAATCGTTGCTGAACCATCTGGACTCTCTGTAAAAATCGAAAGCGCGGGAAGATACATGACCTTCACCGCGCCTCCTGTCGAAACCCCATAAATATTTTGTTACTCTTCCAATAGCTTTTTAGCATCTACAAACTGAGCAATGCCTTTCGCTACATTCTTTGCCTCACGCATGGCCAGCACGACAGTCTGCGGAGTATGTACGACATCACCTCCGGCAAAGATTCCCTTGCGGGTGGTCATGCCGTAAGGTTTTTCCTTAATCACCACATAACCTGCGTCGTTGATCTCAATGCCTGTTGTGGTCGATACAATGCGGTTAGCCGGTCTTGATCCGATGGCAATCAGGGCAACATCCATCGGGAGAGTCTGTTCTCCTTCCGGTGTTGAGAGTTTGATTTCTTTTAGTTTTCCTCTTTTCCCGATAAATTCCAGTGTGCTGGTATTCCACATAAATTGTACGCCTTCTTCCACTGCTTCCTCATACTCTGTACGAAGTGCCGGAATCTCACTTTCGGTCCGGTGATAGACCACTGTCACGTTTTGTGCACCCATTCGCAATGCAGTTCGTGCGGCATCCATGGCCACATTTCCCGCACCAATTATGCATACGTTATCGTTTACTTTCAACGGCACTTCCTGGCGTCCCAGGCTTCCATCCTGATAAAGACTAACCGTGCGGAGGAAATAGGAGGATTGCACAACGCCCCGTAAATCACAGCCCGGCACCTCCAGTTTCTTCGGTAGTGCGGTTCCTGTACCCACAAAGACTGCATCGAAGCCACGGTCGAACATCTCGTCGATGGTAATATCACGTCCTACCATGCAATTGGTGATAAAGGTGACACCCAGGCTTTCGATTTTCCGGATCTCACGACGCACCACATCTTTGGGCAGACGGTATTTCGGTATGCCGTAAAGAAGCACGCCACCCAACTCTTTTTCCCCTTCGTAAATCACGACATTGAATCCCTGACGGGCAAGATCACCCGCTACAGTCAGTCCGGCAGGACCGGAACCGATAATAGCGACCTTCCCCCGTACTTTGGGGGCTATATTTTCGCGGATGAGCGCCATGTCGCTATCGAAATCGGCGATAAAGCGTTCCAGCTTGCCCACACGGATTTTGGCATCCTTCTTGTTGAGGATGCAATGGCCTTCGCACTGCTTTTCGTGCGGACAAACACGTCCGCAGATGGCCGGCAGGTTACTTTTTTCATTGATGATCTGCATGGCATTGCCGATGTTTCCCATCGACAATTGTTGTATGAAGCCGGGGATATTGTGTTCGATCGGACAACCCTTAACGCACAATGGATTCTTGCAGTTGAGGCAGCGTTTGGCCTCGTCAATGGCTTCCCTGGCGGTAAAGCCTTCGCTGATTTCGTCAAAACGAAGTTCTTTTGATTCGCTCATACCTGTCAGATTTAAGATATAGATAATTTGATTAGTGTAGTAAAATGCAATGTTGAGATTGCAAATATACATACAAAATGCAATCTGTATATTGCAAGATAGGTCTAAATTGCATTTTTAACTTATTCTTCCGTTTTTTGTAAATGAAAGAGAATCAATGAGGAATCAAAGAAAGCCTTTCAATAAAACAGAAAAGCGGCCAACCGCAAAACATGCAGTTGACCGCTTCTATGATGAATATAGTCAGTAGGTTATTTAATCACTACTTTCTGGATTTTTGAACCGGTAGCATTAGTTGCTTTAACGATATAGATACCAGCAGAAAGGTCGCTGGTAGAGATTGTCTGAACGTCAGTAACCGATTTTACTGCTTTGCCTGAAATATTGATGATCTCAGCGTTTGCAGCTTCTGATAGCTGGATTTTTCCATCCGCTACGATAATATTGATGTCAGAAGAGTTTATTGTTTTGATTGCACTGGTGTTGCCATAATACCAACGGGGATCTCCGGCTGATGTTTTTCCTTCGAAAGCTGCATCAATAATAGCATAATCTCCTACTGTAGCAGTGAGATTGGTTGCGTCAATCACAGTCGGAGTTCTAAACAAAGCAGAATAAGTACCTGTGTAAGCAGTCGTAGTGAAAGTATTAGAAGATAGTACCCAGTCTGTGGTTGCGTAATTGCCGGTAAAAGTAGTAGTTTGTCCTGTTGCAAAAGTACGTACACCTTTGTTACTTGCAGCAACGCGTCCAAAGATAGAGTTTGTAACGGCTACACTGGCAGTGGATGAACCAGTACTTCCGAAGTCGATAAGATATTTACCTGTTGAACCCAGCATAATCTGGTCAAATGTACAGTGGTCGATTGTAACGGAAGTAAGAATAGTCTGGATATTGCTCAAAGGCAGGAAGTTCGCATTAAATCCGTAAACTGTAGAGTTGGTAAGAGAAATAGTCTTAACAACAGATGTTGTGGCAGGTGTAAGCAAGCTGTAGCTGCTACCGACTGCATTTCCTACGTTTCTGATAATACAGTTGTCCAAAGATATATTGGTTAGCGTTTGAGCACCTTGCAAGCGGATAACGCCACGAACGTTGGCGATATGACAATTTTTCAATGCAAAATTTGTAACGTTAATTGCGGTTGTAGCGTTGATGATGTAGTTACCAATCGTGTACGGTTTTGTAGATGTAACTTCATTTACACCGCTCAGAATGGCATTTTCAACAGTGAATGAGTTCATCGCTCTGGCCGGTAGTACAAACTGCTTCAACAATAGTGTATCCGGAGTTGTAGAGCTGTACTTAATTGTCAGATCCTGAATGGAAGCCGGGATAGATGACAAGTCAATGTTTTTGCTTCCCATGAATTCCGGACTGGTGTATCCTGTCGGGAGTACAACTGTAACAGCACTATTCCCTCCGGTATAATTAACCAGAGCAGTTTTGATACTATCGTTTACTCCAATGTTGATGACTTCCTGCGCTTTAAGCGAAGAGCTTAGCAGGGTAAATACTGCTACTAACGTAGAAAAGAGTAAGAGTTTCGTTTTCATAAGGTTGGGTTTAATAGTTAATAATACGATGAATGCAAATATAGCAATCTGCATATCCGGCGAAGTTTGATTATTTGGTATAAAAGGTGGAGTTTTTGTAAAACTGAAAATTTTGGATGTGATATGTAATAGTCAGGGACTTATAAGTTTGCTTTTCAGCATGTTTTTGATTTCATTGTAATCAGATAAACAATCTTATTTTATGGAATCAGTAACAAAGCCATTACGCATTCAGCATAATAATCAATGCTGCTGCACAGAGAAAAAGAAAAATAAGCGCAAGGATGAGACGGATATTGATATTTTTCATTGATCAATCTTTTTGATGGAATTTTATTCGAAGTATGTTTGAATTTAGTAGCCAAGCTCCTTCAGCCAGCTATCCAGTACCGGCATCCAGAGCTGGGTGGATATCGGATTATGGGTCAGTGCTATGGCGTGTTTCCCATGAGGGAAGATGTGCAGGGATGCATTTATCCCCTTTTCACGCAGTGCAGTGTAAAAGAAAACACTGTTTAATGAGGGAACTGCCGTATCGTCATTCGCATGCATGAGCAGGGTAGGAGGAGTTTTCTCCGTGACATGCAAATGGGTCGAGAATCGGTCAATCATCTCCTTTGAAGCATTTTTGTCCAGAAGGTTTTCCCTGGAGCCTTTATGCGCAAAAGGGTCTGCCAGCGTGATGACCGGTGATAGCAGTATCATAAAATCAGGTGTAAAGGAGTATTTGTAAACCGTATCTTTCACCTCGGTGTAATCATCTGTGTTGACACCCAAAGATGAGGCAAGATGACCTCCGGCTGATGTGCCGAATACTCCAACCTTATGAGGATCAATATTATATTGCGGAGCCAAAGCCCGAATCATTTTTATAGCGCGTTGACCATCCTGCAGCGGACCAATTTCCCGTTGCTTCAGGTCAGGACTGTTGGGCAGTCGATATTTCAGGACAAATGCCGTGCCGCCCAGCGTATTGATGTATTTGGCCAGTTGAGAACCGCTGACCACATGGGCAAGACGGGCGTAGCCTCCTCCGGGAATAACCAGCACTGCAAAGTTGCGGTTTTCTTCCTTCGAAGGTGTGTACACTTCGATATTCGGATTGGCCACCACATACTGGCGCTCATTGGCAATGCTGTCTTTGATTTTGAGCCCTTTGCTGTTGGGCATTTGTTTTTTGGACCAAAGGGGAATTACCTGTTGCGCCTGAAGGATTCCGGAAAAGAAAACTACAGATAGAATGAGAAGCGGATATTTCATGCGTCATTAATTATTTTTATTCTGGCTACACATGGATCCGATAGGTATCGGTATCGCATACATTGCCATGCTCGTTTCGTAGAACGTTAGATTCAGTAATACAAAAATAGATACCTGTGCTCCCGCGAATGTTTATTTATTGATATATAAAGTGTATTTATTGACAGGTGTAGTTTCGGGAAATAAAAATCCCCCGGTCGGGTAAACCGGGGGATGAATGAATGTATGAAATGAAACGGATTATTTATTACTTACCTTAAATACCGTTGTTTCGTTGTTTGAAATCACGCGAACGATTGCGTAGCTTTCACTTAATGGAAGTGCAACCGTAGAAGTTGTTGCTTTTTGGCTAACGAGCATTTTTCCGTTGATAGCATAGACTTCCAACTTGCATGGAGCCGGCAGGTTTGACAAGTGTAGTACGCCGTCTTTGCTGATAGCAATCACCTTCTGTTCAGGGGTGTTCATTGTACCGGTTGTCACAGAGCTGTATGTGTAAGTGTTTGATGTAGCACTTAATCCACCCATTTCGTTTGCTGCACGGACTGTGTATGTACCGGAAGCAATTGAAGAAGGAATTGAGTAGCTGTTTGCCGTTGTGAATGTAACAAATACACCGTCTTTGAAGATCGCCCAGCACAATACGTAATTGTTATCAGCCCAACTGATTGAGCTTCCATTGCCGGAAATTACCGGAGTAGTTGCTGCGTCAGTATAAAGTTTAGGCTGCCAGGTATCAGTTCCGCCAAGTACATTTTCAATTGTGTACTGAGCTGCCTGAGTTGAAGTCAGAACCGGATTTGGTGCAGGTGAAGTTACGCCGTTATAAGTGTAGCTTGATTTGCGCGAACTTAAGTCAACAGTTGCACCTGCGGATGTAGTACTGTTGTATTCGGCAAACAACCCGGGAACAACCCCCATTTCAGTCCAGCCTGCAGCTGTTGGTAACTGATTCATTTTCGTATTGATATAAACAGATTTCGGAGAATTCTGCCATGGACGACCGAGATAGTAACTTCCGTTGTTGATGCTGAATCCATCAATTGTACAGTTATTGAATACATATCCCCAGGAAGAAGAGGTTGCAGGTGCGGTGATGCAGTTACCGCTACGATTCTCGAGGTAAAGCAGACATTCATTGAAGTAGACATCGCCACCACCACAGATGAAGTCAACAGTTCCGTGGATACTTCCTCCTTCAAAGTAAAGACGTCCTGAACCAGAGTAATAGGTGTCCTGGTTGCTCAACAGGTTTACATTCTTGTAAATGTTTTTCGTTCCCTGATCCCACAAAGCTACACAACGTCCTATTGAAGTAGATCCGCTTCTGTAATCCTTGTTTTTCAGGGTCAGATCCTGTAGGTACAAATTATTGGCTGCATTTGTGAAATACATGGTAGCTGTTACCCCGATACCTTCCGCCGTATTTTGGTTGTATAGAACAACTCCATCAGAACTTTGACCGACATAAGATACATTAGGTAAAGTAATCGTTGTCATCTGATTTGCATTTCCGGTGTTTGCCCCGATGTTGTATTCTCCGTTAGGAAAGAAGATGTGGAAGCGGGTTCCTGAAGCTGAGGCAGCAGTTGCAGCTGTAATTGCTGCTTTGAAGTCTCCGTCAACACCTACTACGAAGTCAAACAGTTTCTTGGAAACGGTAGGACGTGTCATCGTAGTGAAGGTAACAGTGATTGGTGAAGTCAACGTATTTCCTGCCAAATCTGAAACTGAATTAGCCGGCAAAGTAAAAGTGTATTGAGTATTGTAATCCAGTCCGGTGTAAGGGAAGGTAATGGTTGTTCCCGAAACCGCAGGTGTTAATTGCTTGCTGCCTAATGTGCCGGCAACAGAGCCTGAGGTCAGCATCACTTTTTCGTCAAATGTCAAAACAACTTTTCCTGTTGTAGATGCATTGGTTGCTCCTTCGGCAGGAACTGAGCAGCTAAATACCGGTGCAACACCGTCATTGTAGATGGCTGCTTTTGCTGTTACGTATATATTTGAAATTGATGTTCCGTCATTTGTCGATGTTGATCCGACTACAGTTGATGTATAGTCAGGAATCCAACGGATATAAACTTTGTCAGCATGATTGGCGTCTGCCGGCAGGCTGAATGTCTGATCAACCCATGTATTCCCTGTGGATAATGTGTAAGTGCCCAACTGTGTAAAATTGGTTCCATCTAATGAATACTGGCAGTTCTGAACAGAATATGCATTGTAGTTGTAAAGCATTCCGGCAGAGATTTTTACGTCTGTAAAATCTTTTGCAGAGAAACTAATCTGATAGTAGTACTGGTCGGCAAATGGTTTCCAGTTTACGGCAGAACCACGGGCTGGCGATCCGTATCCAGCGGCAGCAACAATCGATTTGTCTAACCATGAACTTGTTGTTCCATCAGCTTTGCGGAGAATCAATGCTGATGCCTGATTGTCTGATGTTGAATAAAAATCAGCCGGACGACCGCTTGCTCCTGATTTGTAGAAATCCCAACCCACAATATAGTCAACAGCGCTATATACGGCTGTGATATTTTGGTTTTGATTCATGACAACAGGTAAAGTCGAATTTGTTTCACCGGTCAGCCAGTTATTGAAAGTCAATATTGAATTATTACTCGCTGTAAGGGTTACATTGGTGCCATCCTCATACATTGTCTGTCCATTGACTGTTGTTCCAGCTGGTGATGCAGAAATCATATACGACTGTCCACCCCCTGAAGCATTAACAGTAAGAGAATAAGTATTGATCGGTGTAAATACAGCTTTTAAAGAAGCATCAGAATTCAACGTAAAAATATAAGGATTGGAAGTTGAAACGACAGCGTCAGTATTTGCATCACGCCACTCTTTAAACTGATATCCGAAATTGCGGGTAGCTATCATTGAAATAGATGTACCTGCATCAAAACTGGTTCCTACCGGATTAGATGTAACAGTTCCAGCTGTAGTTGGGTAAACCACCGAGTTTAATGCGTATTTTGTAACTGTTACCAGATCACCTGTTAGATTGCCGTTAATAACTATATTGGTTAAGCCAATTTGTTTTGTATTTCCAAGGTTATAAATATAAATGTATAATGCGCAATCTCCGCTTGAAGCAGGGATAGATAATGAACTCAGGTCATACGTAAAATGAGATCCTCCGGCAACGTTATTATCTCTGTTTGGTTTTAATGCAGTTGCAATTGTTTTTGTTGTACCATCAGATGATTTCCATACTAAGTCAATATTGCCACCATCTGTACCATAACGCATACAGTCAAAGGTAATATTAGTCGGAGTAAAACTCATTCCTGTTGCAGGGCGGATATTAAAACTAACTAGGTTAGTTGCATCAACAGAAGCAGATTGAGTGACAGGCTGGAAACGGGTATATGTTTTATTATCATAGCCATTAGTCGTTTTAAAGGCATCTTTATAAGCAAGGTTGGATCCTTTGTCTACCCAGTTTGTACTAAAATAGTTTTCAGTCCCAGTTGTGTAGGTCGCTACCTGACCAGCAGTTCCTAAATTGAAAGGCCACGTGATAGTGGTAGTGGTGTTTACTTGTGTTGCAGCCTTCATCTGGAAGATTAGGCTGAAACACAGTAGAATCAGAAAAGAGAGTCTTTTGTTTTTCATAATGAATTAGTTTTAAGTGAGTTTACAGGATGCAAAATTATTGTCAGGGAACAGTCGGCTTGTTGAATAATTGACTTAAAAGGTGTACTTTTTTGATTCAGAGGACTGCCCGCTGTTTTTTCGGGATATAAGTTAAGGGTAATGTGAGAACAGGCTGGCTGTAGAAGATAAAATAAAAGAGGATGTCACGAGCACCCTCTTATTACTTAATAAATCAACTATGAAAATTAAATCGTATAAAAAAGATTGTTTGTTTTATATCAACTACTCTTACTCTTTAATCAGTAATTGTTTCTCAACTTGTTGCCCGTTGATTATCCTGAGGATGTATATTCCGTTTGGCATTTCCGATAAATCAATGGTTTGCAGATTATTGGTAAGCACGCTTCTGCAAATAAGCGCGCCTATCTGATTATACACTTCGGCTATACAGGCGCTGCTCAAATCGACATTGTTTAAATAGAAAACCCCTTTCGATGGGTTGGGATAAACGGTCAGTCGGTTGCCTTCTTTTGCCTGTTCAATGCCGGTTGTTTTGTTTGTCACTCTGCTGCTGATCGTAAGATTTGACAAACAAAAGTATTTGGAGGTTGCTGTCGCTGAGTACCAAGGGTAGAAACGAAGATAAAATACTTCGTTTTTTGCTACCTGCACCATGGGTTTGTATGACAATGCAACCATCGTATTGCTGGTATTTGAAGTTTTGTCTTCGAGAGTTACCGGATTGCTGAAATTTTCACTCTTCGAATACAGTACACGGTATTTCATCCCATTTCCCCCGGCAACCCCGGCATACAAGCCGATAGAATCAATTGTCAGGCTTGTTCCGGCATTTGGTTTTACCCCGAATTGAATGTAACGCGAAGTATTGATATCAATCTCGCCGGCAGGCCATGTTCCCCCAGTAATATCATTGCGCTGCACGTTGGTTACGGTTACTCCCGTCGGCCACGTTGTTATAGAAGCATAGTTTTTGAGAGTCATGCCGGTCCAGCTTTCATCTACACTTGTAATTGGTCCTGAAACTGTTGGCGTAGCATTGGAGATAAGGGGATAGTTTACCGAAGCTTTCACTCCATTTATCATCGAAAGACCGATGCCTTTAACCGATACTTTTTTGGTTGTTGAGCCATACGAAATGGAGATGGAATCGCTATACGTTTTTTCAGCAGTAGGTTGGAAATGAACAAACACATCGGTCGTACTCAGGTTTCCGCCACTATAAGGCAACTGTACCGATGATGCAAATGTTCCTGAAGCGCTTAATCCCACAGCAAAACCATCGGGTGCATTTACTGTGATGTTGCCTGATGAAGGCGACAGGCTCAGGCCTGAAACGGAAATTTTGGAAGAAGAATATGCCGAAATGTAACTTGTCCCAAAATCAATTTCGGACGGTGTTATGATCAGGCTCGGTGAAGCGTTTAGATAGCCGGTAAGGATCTTCTGTTTCAAAATTTCCTGCACGGCCAGCTGGGCATAAATCGTTGCGCCGGTCGGATTCAGGTGTGTATTGTCGCCGGGCGCATAAATAGTTGATGTAGCATTTGCAGCTCCAAGACTCTCGGCATATGCCCGGGTGAGGGCAGTATGGTCGATAAGCGGAACTGAGAGTTCACGAGCTACCGCTTTCATTGCCCGTACATAATTCAGGGTCGAATCATCCGTGGCAAGGTTGTGTCGTCCTTTATATGTAATCGTATCCCCTGCAAAGTAATTGCGCACGATAGCCGTAACTAAAACGGGGATAGCGCCCTTAGCGCGTGTTTCTTTTACATAGCTGCGCAGGTAATCCTGATAATCACCCCATGGAGCAGTTCCTTGTCCGGTAGTTGCAGGATCGGACAGCCCACCGTATTTTTCATCGTTATGGGCAAATTGAATAAAGACATAGTCGCCGGGATTAAGCGCTGTGCGCACATTCGCCCAGAGGCTGTCGGCGCCTTTATAAAACGTGCGGCTGCTGCGCCCATTGCGGGCTGCATTAACAAAATTAATATTCCCTGTCAGAAAGTTCCGGAACATCTGTCCCCATCCGCGCTGATTGGGATATACGGCAGGATCATAATCGGCCATAGTCGAATCACCGATAAAATAGATAGTCGGATCACTGGCGCTTGTCGCGCTCATCCCGATAAAGGCAATGGTGAAAATTAGAAGAGTCTTGAATAGTTCTTTCATTAATGTCTAAGGGTTTAGAGGTTGTTTGTCTAGGGCAAAGTTAGATTGAAAGGGTTTCGTCGTGGTTGACAAATTGATATATAAGATGTACTTTTTGATTTGCCACTTTGTTTTTTGATTTCAAAAAGAAAGATGCCGGTTTGCAGAGATAATACATTATGAGACAATACAAATTCTGTCAATTTGTCCACATGACGCGAGAAGTTCATTTGTAATTTTGAGAAGTCAAAATCATGTGAAAAATCATTTGTGAGTAGAATCAAACCTAAGATAAAGAAAGTTCTACGAGAAAAGTGTGAGAGATTCACAATGAACCGAAATATAGGAAACCAAATAAATAATATCATTATGAGAACATTGCACAAATGTATTTTATTCTTATTCCTGATTATTAGCGCCAACGTCAAGGCTGCCAATATTCAGGAATTCAAGCTTTCCGATGTGAAAATACTGGATGGCCCCTTTTTGAACGCGCAACAGGTCGATTTGAAATATATCCTTGCTCTCGATCCGGACAGGTTGCTTGCTCCTTTTCTTAAAGATACCGGCATAAAACCTTTGAAGGAAAATTATGGCAACTGGGAAAGTTCGGGCTTAGACGGGCATATCGGGGGGCATTATCTTTCGGCTCTGTCGATGATGTATGCTACCACAGGTAATCAAGAGTTGTTGCGACGCGTAAACTACATGGTCGACTGGCTTGATAAGTGTCAGCAAAAAAATGGCAATGGCTATGTTGCCGGTATTCCGAACGGACATTCAATGTGGACTGAAATTGCGGCAGGAAACACTGCTGCTGTGAAAAGCCGCTGGGTGCCGTTATACAATATCCATAAATTATATGCGGGATTACTCGATGCTTACCAGTACACGAACAACAAAAAAGCTCTTGATATTGTCATCAAGCTTTCAGATTGGTTTTACGATCTTTCCAAAAATCTGACCGACGAACAAATTCAGGAAATTCTGAAAGCAGAGCATGGTGGGCTTAATGAATCTTTTGCTCAGGTTGCTACCATCACCGGTAATAAAAAGTACCTCGATTTGGCCATAAGGGTGTCGCATAGAGCTCTTTTGGATCCTTTGATTCAACAAAAAGTCAAGCTGGCCGGTTTGCATGCCAATACCCAAATACCCAAAGTGATCGGTTTTAAATGTATTGCAGACGCTACTTCCAATATGGCCTGGGATTCGGCTGCGGTTTTCTTCTGGAATACGGTAGTCAACAAATGGTCTGTTTCTATCGGTGGCAATAGTGTGCGTGAACACTTCCATCCGGCGAATGATTTTTCATCGATGATTGAGACAAATCAGGGACCGGAAACTTGCAATACCTACAATATGCTCAAGTTGACTGAGCTGTTGTACCGTACTAATCCCGACACCAGGTATATGGATTATTACGAGAGAGCCTTGTTTAACCATATACTATCGTCGGAACACCCTACAAAAGGCGGTTTTGTCTATTTTACCCAAATGCGTCCACGCCACTACCGGGTTTATTCGCAGCCGCAGGAATCTTTTTGGTGCTGTGTAGGCACCGGAATGGAAAACCATGCGAAATATGGAGAAATGATCTATGCACATGAAGGCAACAACCTGTATGTAAACTTATTCATCGCCTCTGAACTCAAATGGAAAGAAAAAGGAATCAAACTGACTCAAAATACCCGATTCCCTTACAAAGATTTTTCGACTTTTAAATTACAAATGGCCAAACCGGGTCAATTGGCTTTAAAAATCAGAAAACCGGCATGGGCAAATGAGAAAGAGATCAAAATCGGGGTAAACGGAAAGTCTCTGGAATTCAAGATTGAGAGCAACTATATCGTGCTGTCCCGGACATGGAATAATGGTGACGAGATAAAGATTGAGATGCCGATGCATATCGGCGTCGAAAACCTGCCCGATGGATCTCCGTGGGCGTCAGTTAAATATGGTCCCATTGTATTGGCTGCAATCAGCGATTCGACCCATCTCGACGGATTGTTTGCTGATGACAGCCGATGGGGACATGTCGCCAGCGGACCTTATTATGCGATCAACGAGGCTCCAATGATTATTTCTGAAGAAAAGGACTTTTCTTCGAAAATTAAGCCTGTAGTTCTGGAGCATCTTACCTTCGAAATGCCGGATCTGATCTACCCGCAGCAAAACAAAAACATGATTCTCCGTCCATTCTTTGAGATACACGAAGCACGGTACGTGATATACTGGCCTGTATCGACTATGAAAGATTTTGAAGCAAAGAAACAAGCCATGGCTGAAAAAGAAAAGGCGAAACTTGTGCTTGAGAAAAGGACAATCGACCAGATTGCTCCGGGCGAACAACAGCCGGAAACCGACCATAATTTTAAAGGAGAAGAAACGAATACCGGTATAAATAACAGCGTTCATTGGCGCGATGCTTCCGCATGGTTTGGTTACGACTTATTCGACAAGCAAAAAGAAGCGACAGTGCTTCAGGTCACCTATTTCGGATTAGACAGGAAACGTACTTTTGATATTTTCCTCAATGATACAAAGCTTGAAACTGTTACGTTGAATGGCGATAAAGGCGATGCGTTTTTTACCGTTGATTATGTAATTCCCGAGGAAATCAAAAAAGCCAATAACGGTGTGTTGAAATTGAAATTTGTAGCAGCACCAAAATCTAAAGCCGGAGGAGTTTACTATATCAGGCTCATGAAATAAAAATCAATCCCAATATGTTAAGTATGCAAATTAGGTTTGGAATATTGGAAAACATCCGCAATTGACGTGGTTGAACCCTTAATCGGTATCAAGAACATGTAATAATAACAATTTTCAATCATGAAAAAAATCCTAATCTTAGCACTGGGCATCCTTTGCCTAGCAAGCGCGCCTTTTGCGCAAACAAAAAAAGCTAAAACAGGCATCGATCTGAACGAGTTTTTAGTAAATGGCGAACCCAAATTGCCCGATTTTAAGCCATTTATGGATCAGCGCATACGCGATCCGTTTATCATGGCCGGACCAGATAAGACTTATTACATGACCGGTACGTTGCCTTATAATCATGGCGACTCCACTTATAATGAAGGAATACCCCTCTGGCGCTCGAAAGACCTGAAGAATTGGGAAGACATGGGAGTTATCTGGACGTTTGAAAAGGATGGCGCCTGGCAAAAACAGTGGACAGCTAAAAACGGAAATGCCCGCCGTGCTCTCTGGGCTCCCGAAATTCATTACATCAATAAAAATTGGTACTTGGTTTATACCGTTACCGGGCTGGGTATGGGAATAATGAAAAGTACATCAGGGCGTCCCGAAGGACCATACAAAGGAGTAACCATTCCTGATGGACCCATCGTAAATAAAGGAATTGATGCTTCCTTGTTTCAGGATGATGATGGCAAGGTTTTTTTTCTCTGGGGAGACGGCATGATTGCGCCAATGAATAAAGATCTGACTTCATTTGCCGAAAAACCGACCAAAATTATACCTTCGGTGATTGATACTGTCCGGGAACATCATTATGTACAGCATTCCTGTAAAGAGTTAGATCATGTGGGATTCGAGGCTGCATTTATGTTTAAAAAAGACGGTCGATACTACCTTTCGTGCGCCGACCGTTATCACGGATATTATCATAACATGACGGTTGAAAGCACCAATATCAAAGGACCTTACAGTGCTCGTTATGTTTCTGTTCCGTTCTGTGGACATGGCAGCCTGTTTCAGGACTTTAACGGACAGTACTGGTGGACTTATTTTGGAAATGACAAGGTTGCTCCTTTCTCTAAACCGGCCATTGTTTCGGTGGAGTTCAATAAAGAAGGGCATCTGCAACCCAAACAATAGACTTGATGATCTTATGATCTGATCAGTCAAGTCTAAACGATTATATCAATAACGAAAGCGGTTTCAGTAATCCATACTGATGCCGCTTTTGTGTATTTGCTAAAGTCTGATGGTTTTAGGTTTCAGAGGAAAATTTATGAAACACACCCAGTCAGGAGTACCGCGCGGTAATTATTTTATCTTTGCGAATTTAGGGGTATGTAAGTTATTCTACCTTTTATGTCAAAATATTATCGGCATTTAGTCAACGAATTGATTACTTTGCAAATCCTCGTTCGTAAAGAATACTATAATTTCGATAACTCAATAAACCTTTTAGGTTACCCTTGATCAGATATAATGATTTGAATAGATTAAATATTTTATGAACATGACCAAAACACATTTCTCCGGCAACAAAAAGATGATGACAATCATCACTGCAATGTTTCTGACCAACAGCCTTTTTGCTCAAGAGAAGCGATCAGATCAGGCATATGCCCCTATCAGTCTGAAGCCTTTTCTGGATAGTTCCCGCCACTGGTATGGCATTCATGATGATAGCAATATCATTAATCCATCTTCTAACCAGCTCAAGTACAAAGAGACGGAGATTACAAAGATTGCGGATAATATCCTGCTATATCAGCGGAATAACGGTGGCTGGTCCAAGAACTATGACGTTCAGGCAATCCTGACACCAGCACAGGCTGATAGTCTGGTGAAAACAAAGAATATGGTGCATACCACTTTTGATAATTCCACCACCTACACCCACGTTGATTATTTGGCCAGGGTATATGCAATAACCCATTTGGATAAATACAAAGTAGCCTGTGAGAATGGAATAAAATTTATTCTGAAAGCTCAGTTTTCCAACGGAGGATGGCCGCAATATTACCCATTGGAAAAAGGCTACAGTTGTCACATTACCTTTAATGACGGGGCTTATATCGGCGTGATGGAGGTCCTAAAGAAGGTTGTGGATAACCACCCCGAATATGCTTTTCTTGATGCCAAGTTGAGTAAAAGAGTGGTTCAGGCATATGATAAAGGCATAAGCTGCATCCTGAAAACCCAGATTGAGGAAAACGGAAAACTAACTGTGTGGGGACAGCAGCACGATGAGGTGACATTAAAACCGGCCTGGGCGAGAGCTTTTGAACCGCCATGTATCTGTAATGGTGAAAGTGCCGGCATTGTATTATTCCTGATGAGTATAGAGCATCCTGATGCGAAAATAATCCGTTCAATACAATCAGCTGTCAAATGGTTTCAGGATTCACGCATATTCAATACCCGGGTGATGACGGTGCAGGCTTCTCCCGAAAAATCGAAGTGGAGAACGAGTACTACCGACAGAGTCGTGGTAAAAGACTCTCTGGCGCCTCAGATCTGGACACGTTATTATGAGTTGGGGACTGAAAAACCGATGTTCAGTGACCGGAATAGCAAGATTCTCTATTCGCTGTCAGAGGTAAGCCGGGAGAGAAGAAGTGGATACGGTTGGTACACTTATGCTCCGCAGGAGGTGTTGGATAAGTATCCGCAGTGGCAAAAGAAATGGGCTCCGGAGGAGAATCTTTTAGCTAAATGAGAAAAATAAGAAAGGCTCGCAATATTGGATTGCGGGCCTTTCTTATGATAATCAAGCTTCACTTTGTGATTCCGGGTTTGTATCTCTTTATGTCTAAACGGAGATTGATTTAATCAAATATGAAAGGGTTTTGGCTTTTAGAATCAGCCGGAAGCTTTTTTTGCCACACAACTTAATTACACCGCTTTAAAGCGAAGTGGATTGCTGTGTTTACGATGCACATTGTGCAAAAAAGTCGACATCGGGCTAACCACACTTGCATCCGGTTTCTCAGATGCACGGTTTAACTCAATCATTTTAATCCGGAGGGCAGTCTTGTCTTCCAGAGTGGATGCATTTTGCATCAGGACTTGTAGTTCTTCCAGGGTTTTCATTTTTATATTAAAGGGTTATAGGGTCTTAGCTTTACTCTGTTCAACTTGAACTCTAAACGTAGAATGTAGTATTGAGGAGAGAGGGTCAGGGTATAAATACCTTTAATAAAATCCCGGATATAAATATGTGCTCAATCCTATCTTCTTCAGTTTTTGTATGTTCCAAAGGTACTCTCCAAATCAAAAAATCAGGGAAACTATTTGGTCAAAAAAGTGAACTATTTGGTCCAATTGTCAAGAGGGCTGATAATCATTTATAAATACTGGCATTTAAATGATTAATCCCTTAAAAACGGAATGGATTATCCTTAAATACCTATCTGTAGAACAATTGAACTATCTCCTGAAATATCTTTTCTATAATGACAAATATAGGGTGATACAGGCATGAGGAGGATGCAATTTTGTACAAAATGGTGGATAATATCGTACAGAGTTCCGCCAGGATGTTGAAAAATGATTAAATGTAGATCAGACTCCTGTTATTCCATCGTTGAATGATTCGGATTAAGTCTGTGAGTCATCTTATTGCTCTTTATAACATCTGCTATTGTTTTGGAAAATGAGAGCCCGGCAACTCAACCAGTATTGCATAACATTCAGTATTAGGATAAATTGGTTGTTGCATTTTATCAGATAGACCTATGTTGTTCATTGGAATTTCCCTTTATGATAGAATGTCAGAGATGATGGGTAATGCGTGATTCTTTCTGTGAATTCTATAATTGAAAAGGCGCCGCAAATACGAATTTATTTTGTCCCTTCAATTTTGAGGTGAAAGTATCAGAATTCACCAATACAATACCAATATTTCACCTTCAAATCATGAGGAAATTAATTCATTTGCATAACAAACCAAGCTTATTATGAGAAAACGATTTCTGCCACTGTACCTGTGGCTTGGATGTTTACCGGCGACACTCTTTTCCCAAAATATAAGGGAGATTGACTTGAGTAGCCTCGATTGGAAAATATCCCTCGACAAACAAGCCGAATGGCAAAATGACAAGTTATATCTCCCACCGGTTGATTTGAAGAAATTACCGGTTCATCTCCCTTCCGGAGGTTGGGCCGCTTTGAACCAGATGCCGCAAAAGACGGTTCACCTTCCCGCTACGGTGGAGCAGCACTTTTGGGGATATAATGGCTCCACGTTTGGCGTTACGGGGAATTATACCGGCGTTTCCTGGTTTACCACGCAGGTGAATGTGCCGGCAGAGATGAAGGGAAAACGCATTTTCCTGAATATAGAGAGCGTCAGGTTTCGGGCCGAGATATTTGTCAACCGGCAACCGGCTGGTTATGATGTGGTTAACAGTACACCTTTTCAGGTCGATATTACCGATGCTGTTGAATATGGGAAGGTAAACGAGATTGCTTTCCGCATTACCGACCCAAACGGGAATTTCAACTGGAAAGATTCGCAAAACTACATGTGGGGCGATTACCGTACGATACCTTCTCACGGATTCGGTGGCATAACCGGCAAAGTGATGCTTTCAGCCAAAGATAAAGTTTATATCGAAGATGTCTTTGTCAAAAACAAACCCAGGGCAAACGAAGTAGATGTGGAGATTACCACACAAAATAGTCTGCCAGTAAACTCTACCGGAACTTATACCCTTGAAGTGCGTGAATACACGGGGCAAAAGCTCGTTTACACCAAGAACTATCCGGCAACGGCTTTTTCTTCGGGGGAATCTGTAAAGAAATTCACCATATCCCTGCCTGAAGCGAAGTTGTGGAGTGTGGACTCTCCGAATCTTTATGACCTGACAGTCCGGTTGAAAGGCGAAAAGTCTGACGATGTTTTCAACCGTCGCTTCGGTTTTCGCTGGTTTGAGGTCTATGACAAAGATGGCAACCGTGAGTTCCGGTTGGATGGCAAACGTATTGTCCTGCGAACCGCAATCTCGTGGAGCTTCTGGCCGGATAACGGTATTGTGCCTGACGATTCGCTGGCGAAGAAACAGGTGATGATAGCCAAACGCCTCGGCCTGAATATGCTCAACTTCCATCGTACCATCGGGTACACCAATGTGCTGGATTACGCTGATGAATTGGGGTTGCTCTACTTTGAAGAGCCGGGTGGAAATTCATTTCCGGTTAACCTCTTTTTCTCAACAGACAGTATTGGGAAAATGCAATCGGATTTTTACCTGAAAGCCCGTACGGAGAAACTTAGCCGCATGGTGAAGCGGGACCGTAGTCATCCGTCGTTGATTATCTACAACATGCACAACGAACGGAGTGCTGCTCCTCAGCAACCTGATTATGATGAGATGGCCACCGCTCATCGTCTGGACGAAACACGTATCCTGACCTATAACTCCTGTAACGGAAGTAATCCCGTTGAGAAACCGGATGCTCATTTCAAAACTCATCTTTTGCCCTATGACAGCACATTTCATGATGTGGGCTGGTGGGATGAACATCATGCCGGTGGCCCTGGAGTTTACCATGATTTTCTCTATAAAAATGCGACCGGCTATCACCGGGGTAGCGCGAATAAGAAAGAGATTGTCTATTGGGGCGAAGAAGGAGCAATCGGTACACCTCCGCGGTTAGAGTTAATCCGGAACGAAATACTCAAAAGCGGTAAAACCACCGGTTGGGAGGCCGATGATTATCTCAAATGGTACGATGCTTACGATTCGTTCCTGAAAAACAACCCCGGATTCTCAAAAGCTTTTCCTTCAGTGGACGCTTTGACTAAATCAATGGGGAATGTATCCTATTATTATCAGGGCAGAATGATTGAGAATATCCGCATCAACAACGTGGTGGACGGTTATGCCGTGAATGGCTGGGAAAGCATGAAGCTGGAAAATCATTCCGGCATTGTGGATAACTACCGTAACCCCAAAGGTGATGTAGAACTGATTGCCCGTTACAATAAGCCGCTTTACGTGGCGGTAAAGATGAACCGGAAAGTCGTTGAGGTTGGAAGTAATACCACCGTGGATTTCCACATTGTGAATGAAAAGAATCTGCACGGAGGTTATCAACTTAAAGCAACCGTTACCGATGGGTCTGGATACAGTGTTTTGACAAAAACATTCGCAGTGAAGCTTAGCGGTGGAGACGTTTACGGAGAACTACTCAACGCCGGATGGAATGTGCCTGTAACCAATCCCGGTTATTACACCGTGAAAGCCGAACTGATAAAAAACGGTAAGGTTGTAGCAGCAGGGGATGACCAAATCCTGGGTATTAGCGTAAATAAACCCATTACTGCTCTAACCGGAATGGTGGCTGACACCACTGGAGTACTTTCCCGGTTTCTTTCGGCAAAAGGCATTCAGACAACGGAATATAAGTCAGGAACACCGAAAGGCGATTACCTGCTGGTCGGGGGATTTGAGCCACAGCAATGGGGTTCCGGTATTTCAGATATCATGGAATGGGTCTATGCCGGGCACACCCTGATTATAGTGAATAATGCAGAGCGTTGGGCTGAGTTTCTTTCCGATAAAGAGGTGTTGGATTACCGGGGAAGCAAAAAGCTGGGGACATCCTGGTATGGAGGCAATTTCTTTGTGAAGGAGCATCCGTTGTTTGACGGCCTTCCTCAGAATTGTGTTTTCAACTGGGAATACCAGTGCTTTGCTACCTATAACCGCAAACGCACAGGCCTGCGACTCTTCAATGGCGAGACCGTTGTAGGATGCGTCTCTGACCATAAGAAAGAGGTCTATTCCGCTTTGAGTGTTATTCCTGCCGGAAGGGGAAAGATTGTCCTTTGCGCGTTGGATATTTTCTCCTGTATTCAGGATCTGAAGCCGGTGAAGAAGGTGACCGATATTGATGGTGAGAATGCATCAATGAATACTTTTAATACCTCGGGAGCGAACCAGTCAAATGTTGTCGGACAACGACTGCTGATGAATATGATTAAGTTTGCGAGTAGATAAAAGGAATTCATCCTTATTGGAAAATGGTTTCAGTATTGTCTGAAGCCGTTTTTTATAGCATCACGCGGAACCGTTGCGTTTTTCAGGTACTTGCTGTTGTTTTTGTCTGTTTTCTCTGTAAGCGAAGTGCAGGGATTAAAAAAAGGGAATGTATTGATTGTGCATTCCCTTTTTAATATGGATAAATAGGTTGAATTATCAGGGGATAATAACTTTCTGAACGGAAGTATTGCCATCGCTGAGTTTCAATGAGACGATGTAAATACCTTTCGGTAAATCAGACAGATCTGTACTTATAACAGGTGTATCGCATATCAATTCCTTTACCTTGCTTCCCTGCAATGAAAGAAATGTAACTGAAAGGATGTTGGAAGGAGCGGTAATCGAAAGTTTGCCTTCTTTCACCGGGTTGGGAAAGCAATTAACCTGTGAAGCAATGTTTTCCGAAATCCCTGTCGAAATTGCCTTACCTGTTGTCTGATTTATTCCCGAGGCATTCGTGGAATAAGTGAGTAGGGCGTTACCACTGTTTACCGTGATGGTTGATCCATTTTTGAAAACTAAATCTTTTACGTAATAGGCTTTCATGGAGGTTGTTGCCGATATTTTTACGTTGTCAAAGACCACATCGGTAATCGATTGTTCCGGGAGTCCCCAGAGAATTCCTGCGCTGTTTGAACCTGTGACTGTTATATTCTGGAAATTGATATGTTGCCATGTCGGGGTTGTGCTGGTAATGGCCTGTGCGGGATCGGTGCCAGGAGATGTAGGTTCCTTCGGATAGTAGCTGGTGATGTAGAACGGAGTGGTAACCCCGCTCATCGTGATATTGGAGTAGGTGAAATATTGTTCCACACCGCCACGGTCGCGGGCCGTTTTCAGCCTGATGCCCGAAGTGGTCTTAGAGAAGGAACAACTGTCCACCACGATGTTCCCGACGTTGGCGGCATAACTGCCTACGGAGCAACCATGACCGGTTCCGAAAGTGCAGTTTTTTACCGTGATGTACTGGCTGCCACTGTCCATGGCTATATTGTCGTCGCCACAGGCGATGTTACAATTAAGAATATTTACGTAAGGAGACCAGGTATCAATTCCATCCGTATTGGGAGATGTGGAAGGCGATATGATTATAACGCTTGAGATCGTTGCATTCGTTCCCGATTTACCAATGGTGATGTGTACATTCGGGGCATTTTGCAATGTAATTCCTGTAATCTCGACGTAAGAGCAACCGTCGAAGCGAATCAAACAAGGACGTGATATGCTCGTGTTGGCTTTATATGCCGTCCACCAGTCGCTACCCTGACCTTCAATTGTACCGGTTCCGCTTATTTTAATGTTGTTCAGGTTTTTTCCATAGATAAAATCGTTGTAGTCATTTGTAGTGCCCGAGTTTGGATAGGTACCGGCTACTGTTCCGTTGCCACTCCCGTAAGGTAAGAGTTTTAATACAGCACCGGCTGATATTTGCAGATTGACTTTATTTTTCATTGAGAGTGGGCCGCTCAGGTATGTCCCGGCAGGAATCACGACTGTACCTCCTCCCGCTGTTGAACAGGCATTGATGGCTTGCTGTATGGCACTGGTATTATCCACTGTCGTGCTGTTTATGGCACCGTAATTAGTGATAAGAAATGTGCCAACTGGAATGGTTGGTAAGGTAACTGTGCGTTGTATGGCATTTTGTTGATTGAATTCAATATCTGGTGATGCTGCGCATAGACCCGCACAATTGATTATGTAAAGTAGAGTTATCCAAATGGTAGATTTTACATTCATATGTCGTCAATAATGATTTCTGTTTTAGTTAAATATGGACCGAAAGTTATCGGTGTTGCGTATATTGATGCTTTCTGTACGTTCGTTTCATGTGATTTTCTTTGTAGCTCGTTTTTCCTGCTATTGAGGATTTAAGTTAAACAAAAGTAAGGATCGCTATTCTTATAGATGTGGAGAATTTGATAATAAAAGTGGACAAGGGAATAAATAAATTGATATCACAAAAAAAATAACCGCCCTTCAGCAGTAGAAGGACGGTTATTTATAAATTATATGCTTAATCTACCACCAGCGAGGGTCTCCGACTTTATTGACCAAAGTGGCATTTGTCACTTTGAAGTTGCTGAGAGTTGGATTGGCAAAAGTTTCAGCTGAAGTCTTTTTCAGATCAATCAGGTCATTGATCGGTGCAATCGGGGTTACGCCGTCCACTGTGCTTACTGCCCATGTCAGGTCGCTTGTTTTATAGCAGTTTGTGAAACTGGTAATAGCTCCTGTCGCAGTCCGGATTCCATTAACAGCGGTTGATCCACCTGATGTTGTGTTCGCACCGGTTCCAAACACTGAGTTTTTCACCGTGATACCTCCCGGGATAGTATTTGTTGCGTAATCGAATAAGTAATAAATGCTTGCTCCACTTACGTAAGGTGTGTAACAGGTCGTGATGTTAGATATGTTCAGCGAATTAATTCCCAGCTTTTTACCACATGTAAACAGCTTATAGCAGTGGGCGAATGTGGAATTGGTAACAGAAATATCTCCGATGTAAGAGGCGTCGTTACCATTATTGACTACACCGTAATCCGCAATTGAATCGAATACACAGTTGTTGATTGTCAGTTTACTAACGTTCGCTGTGGTTTGCATACGAATAGCACCACGTTTGTATTTAACATCGCAATTCTCAAAGATGAGTTTGTTGATATTTCCTCCGGATTGATTCATGTTGATCACGTATGTTGCACCAAAGTTGGCATCCGTTTTGAATTTACCGGTTGTATTACCTTCCGTAAAGAACACTTTGTCGAATTTAATGCTATCAACTGTGATACCACCTTTTACTGCAAAACTTCCGTTTACAGCCATCAATGCTTTACCTCTGAAGCTCAACCCAGTTACAATATTCATAGGGACCGGCAGAATAAGCGTTGGGATTGTATATGTTGTACCTCCCGATAGGATCAGGTTAAAGCCATTTGGGTGAGCCCCTCCAAGGCTATCTACATAGAGCTGTGTAAGTAGAGATTTCGATTGCTCATCGGTATAGTTACGCAGATCCACTACGTCACCCTGGAATACCTGAGAGGCAGTCGTTTTAAACGTTTTCTTGCCTTTGTAACCATCTTCAGCGAAGATTTTTACAATGTAGGAGGTCTTAGGCTGAAGGCCAGAAATAATCTTGACACCGGCAGCGTTATCCGCAGCGGTCAATGGAACACTCTTATATACGGAGTCTTTATTCAGCATGACATCAATCCGGCTGTATACCAGATTTGAAAGAGCCCAGGATACTTTAATAGAGTTATCAATAACATCTGACGAAGTTGGTACAGTTAACAAAGTAGGATAGTCTATTGTACTTAACTCTGTATTATAATAACGCGAGCTGATTGTATCGCCTGTGCTAATTGTTTGATCGCCAATTGCCCGTATTCTGATTTGATATTTAGTGTCGAAATCGAGATTACGGAATGTGAATTGGGTACTATCGGTATGATTTGACTGCAAGACTGTTTTGAACGAGTCCTTAGAGATTTCCAGATCATAGTATTTAGTACCTGAATATTTGTCCCATGCTATTTTAATCCAGGTCATGCTTACGGTTGACTCATTGATCAACGGCCTGAATAAGCGATCCGCGTTTCCAAGTGATTCTTCATCCTTACAACTGGTGAAAACAAGCAGCATCAGAACCGGGATGAAGAAGAGCATTTTGATTATATTTCTATTTTTCATGACGTTTGAGAATTAATTGTTAGTTAAAACAAGTCCGTATCCTTCATTCTTCAGATATTTACTTGTTGCTACAGTCTGGCTTGAAATAGGTAAGATATACGGTACAGGGGTTAATCCTGTAGGATCGGTATATCCTCTCCAGCAACGAGTGGTGAAGTCTGCCGGAGCATACGTTACAGTGTTATCAGTTGCTGTAATTTTCTGATAAAGTGACGTTCCCCAGCTGATTGCTGTCCAGGTTCCCCAGCTTGCCAATTGAGCATCGGTCGGCTGATAATAGTCATTCAGGAAGGTGATTTTACCATCAGCTGATTGAGTGTAATAGATCTTTTTAGCGTAGTTCGCATATTTGGCTACATCTGGGTTGTCAAGTTCCAGACCGTTTAGTGCTTTACCGATATTGTTGAGCATGGTTTTAGTCTCAATAATTTTCTTTCCGTAAAGATTCCAGCGGACCAGGTCAAAACGACGTAAACATTCTCCACCGAATTCCCAGGCACGTTCATTTACAAGGGCATTAAAGAACGCTTCTTTGCTGCTGCTAACGCTATCTGTATATGTTTGTACTTTGGTTGAGTAGTCATCTGTGCTGAAGGCTCTTGAACGAACCGTTTTCAACATCTGTTTAGCCAGATCAGTCGGGCCATTCAGTTCATTCTCTGCTTCAGCAAGCATAAGCAATACATCGGAATAGCGCATTATCGGCCAGTTGATTCCGGTCCCTTTGGATGAAGAAGCACCCGGCGAAGTTTTCAGTAACAGACGATTCCATTTACCTACAGCCAAACTGGTAACGCCCAGTGGATTCTGTTGTGTGTCTGAGCTATAACCAACTCTGGTGATACAAACATCACGGCGTTTGTCTTTCGAATCAAATGAGAAGAAATATGTAGGGGTATAACCTACCTGGATAGTCGTAGCACCATACGTACTTGCTGTAACAGGTACACCGATACACCAGCCCACATCACCACCACCGTTGGTATTACCAAATGCAACTTCGTACAGTACATCGCTGTTAACCGGTTTAATCCATTTGTTTTCATTCATGAAAACGGTTGCATAGTCGATAAGTTGACGGTCTCTTAAGCTAACCAGCTTCTGAGCATAATCTTTTGCCATTTGATAGTATTCAGCAGAAGTTTTGGCTACTTTTTCAACGCCATTGATAGTATATTTCACAGCTAGACTGTCGTTGTTCTGGATATTCAGATAATCATCAGCATGTTTCATTTCGCCTGATTTGGTCATACCGTAGCCGGCACGGAATAATGACAAGCGACAGATCATACCCAATGCGAATTCGCGGTTCATGCGCTCGATACCGTCGCTGAACTGATCAGCAAAATACATATCGCCTTCGCAATTAACAAGATCCTGAATCATTCCCGAATAGATGATGTTTTTATCAGTTTTCGGAATATCCAGTTGCATACCAGCTTTAGCTGCATCACGGAAATAGGGCACATCTCCCCAGAAGTTGCAGAGCAGGAAGTAACGGTATGCACGCAAACAGTAACTTTCACCCAAAAGCATCTTCATATCGGCTGTATTGGCAACACCACTTGCTTTGATTCCTTCAATGCACTGATTCGCTCTGTCAATAGCCAGGTAGTTATGATCCCATGCTATTTTAATATCGCTGAATCCGGTAAGCAATCCAGCCTGAAGCGACCAGAGGTCACGACGGGTACCATCGGGAGCAGCTCCGGGAGCGGTTACTTCCACGTCGGTATTTTGCATCCATACACAAGACATGCGGGAAGTGTATGAATCCTGAGCAAACAAAGCATATACACCAAGTACTGCTTTTTTCGCATCATCCGAGTTGGAAAAGACATACTTTGAATCAAAGTTTGACGCTGAGGTCGGATTCATATATTCATCGCTACACGACGTCATGATGCCACACGCCGCAAGGACTATTATTGCTATATATTTATTGATTTTCATGACTGTTGAATTGTTTATGATAGACATCGTTTAAAATGATAGGTTAACACCAAATGTCCAGGAGAAACTTTTTGGATATGAAGAGTAGTCAACACCTGGTGTTACGCTGGAAGTTGATGATCCACGAACAGGAGTACTTACTTCAGGGTCATATCCGGTATAGTTTGTCAGTACAAATACGTTGTTAACTGTAGCATATACACGGAGTTGATCGCATAAGAATTTTTTGCTCAGTATTTTCGGAACAGTATATCCGACAGTAACGTTTTGCAGGCGAAGGAATGATCCGTCTTCAATAGCCCATGAGCTTGGAAGTACTGTGGCATTACCAAATGAGAATGGTGACCAGTATTGTTTTGCATTGGCACCTTCATTCATTTCAGCCAGTGTTGCAAGATCGGTTACGATTTTACCTGTTGCGTTATCCAGATAGGTATAACGGTTGCTCTGGTTCATGAAACCAAGCAGGTTCGGATTTGATGTTCTGTATTGTTGTGATGATGCAATTTTGTTTGCATTGTAAATCTGGTTGCCATATACATAGCTGAATAATACAGAGAAGTCAAAATCGCGATAGTTTCCATTGAATCCGAAACCACCATTAAACTTAGGAGAAGTTTTACCGATGATAGTACGGTCTTTGTCATCAACCACACCGTCACCATTCAGGTCTTTGTATTTAGCTGTACCCGGACGGGTTCCGATTACACCACCCAACATACCACAGGTTGGTACACCTGATTTCAATACGTACTTACCGGTCGATGCGTTGTAAGATTCGAAGTCAGAAGTTTTGTAATAACCGTCGCTTACCCAGCCATAGATAAGACCTACCGGCTGACCTACTTCCACGTGGTAATCGTAATATCCTTTCAAGTCAGTACCAGCCCATCCTGAAGCATACTCCTGTACATTTACTCCATTTGCCAGTTTGTCAACATTTGATTTGTTGAATGCAATATTAAAGTTGCTGTTCAGATTGAATCTTTTGCTTTTGATAATACCCGCATTTAATGATACCTCCAAACCTTTATTCGAAGTCTGACCGATATTCATGGTCGTTTGAGTATAACCTGGAGCCACAATCGGAATAGTAAGAAGAAGGTCTTTGGCAGTATTACTATATACCTCTACTGTACCAGAGATTCTTTCATTGAATAATCCAAAATCCAGACCGACGTTTTCAGTATAGTTTGTTTCCCATCCCAATTTCGGGTTTGGAAGCTGGCTACTTGCTGTTGCCCAGTAGTTGTTTTGAATGTCGCCTAATCCATAAGTTTTAGTCGATGCAATAGAATATAAAGTTGAGGTTAGTCCCGTTGGAACATTACTATTACCAGCGACACCATAACCCACTTTCAGTTTAAGGTTTGACAACCAGTCCTTAGTGTTGGCCATGAACTCTTCCTGATTAATTCGCCAGGCACCTGAAACAGCGGGGAAATATCCCCATTGATGTCCTGGTTCAAAACGGCTGGTTTGGTCAGCTCTGAAGGTTGCTGCAAATAAATATTTGTCTTTAAAGCCATAATTTATGCGACCAAAATATGAAAAGCTACGAATAGGTTCGGCAAAATAACTTGAAAGGTTCTTGGTATTTCCTCCCAGTCCTAAATTGGCAAAAATAGTTTCAGGAGATAGGTCTGTGCCAAATCCGGTAGCATACAAGTAGTTGTAGTTGCTATCGTAGTTGTTGAGCTCAGTACCGGCCATAGCTGTAAGGCTATGATCTTGCTGGAATTTGGTGTTATATGTCAATGTATTAGCCCATCTGTAGCGTGCAGATGTCGTTTTTGTCCAGTCAACCAACGGCTTTCCATCCACATAAGAGGCATTGGTCGTACGTTCTCCCCAGTAGTTTTTTTCATCTTTGAATCCATACTCATAACCACCCTCGGTTCTGAAAGTCAGCCTCTTGATGATTTTCCAGTCCAAACTGCCTAAAAAGTTAAAAGTGCGGTCGTTTTTTTGTTTCCAATATTGTTGCGCTTGCTCGGTCAAGGACATGTGTGACTCTATCCATTGCTGATATTCCTCATCTGACATTGTAGCCGGATCGACTTCGACCTGATCGCTCAATCCGTTTACAGCAGCAGAAGTAACCGCTTGAGATGTGCGGATTTTATAGGTTCCACCAGATGAACCTGAGCCGTTTACTTTAATATCGGCAAGTCTGGCATTGATGTTCAGAGAAAGTTTATCTGAAATCTCATGAATTAATTTGAAGTTGTTTGTATAACGGGTGTAATTGTTGTTTTGCATCAATCCACCATCTTTGTTATAGGTAGAACTAAGAGAAAATTTTGTTTTTTCTGAACCGCCGGTAATACTGATATTGTGTTGTTGAGAAACGATATTAGATCCGAACATATCATCCTGCCAGTCATGACCTTTTTGATATTTATATAAATCAAGGTCATCATATACACCGAATTTTTTCTCGAATGATGAGATACCATCCGTACCGTTCAATGCCGCTAATTCGTAGTTTAACTTCACATATTCATACGGATCAAGTACACTCATGCGTTTCGACAATCTTTTGGTTTGCATAAAACCATTGTACGAAATCTGGGTTTTTCCACCTTTTGCAGTTTTGGTTGTAATAATTACAACACCATTAGCACCGCGGGAACCATAAATAGCTGTTGAAGAAGCATCTTTCAATACATCAATGCTTTGAATATCTGCCGGAGAGATACTGTTGATATTTTCCGCAGGGAAACCATCCACAATGTACAACGGAGAGTTACTTTGTGTAATAGAACCGCCACCACGTACGCGTACAAGGATTTCAGCGTCAGGAGAACCGTCGGCAGTTGTAACCTGTACACCCGCTAAACGTCCGGTCATTGCTTCGGCTGTACCTGTTACAGGTACTGAGGCAATCGTGCTACCTTGAAGGGAGGTAACCGAACCTGTCAAATCTCTTTTCTTCATCGTACCATAACCGATAGCTACTACCTCTTGTAGCTGGTGCGAGCTTGCCTGAAGTTTTACCTGAATACCGGTAGTAGCTCTTCCTTTAAGCGGGAGTTCCTGATCCTTCATTCCCACGTAAGAGATTTTCAAAATGGTATTAGCCGGGTTTTGAACTTTGAGGCTGAACTTACCGTTGATGTCGGTAATGGTTCCGGTCGTAGTTCCTTTAATCGATACAGTAGCTCCGGGAAGAGATTCGCCTGTATCATCCTTCACGACTCCTGTTACGGTAGTCTGTGCATACGCGTAACAAACACTGAGGATTGTCAGCAGTAATGAGCAGAGAATTTTTCTCATAAGATTAGATTTAGTTATTGATTGAATTGTTTTTCACTGGTTTACACACGATGAGTGAGTGTACAAAGAAATCTCAATTAGCTACGTTGTATGTGTAAGAAATTGGTATAATTGTTGGACTTTTTGAGTGTAGGGAGAAAGACGAAGTTAAAGGGCTTGGTTATAAGTGATTTAAGGGTGTATTAATATAATGAACGCCGGCAATTGTTCGTAATAAACTTACTACAGAACAACTGCCGGCGTTGAAAAGTTTCATTGATTTTTCCCCTTTTTCTGTTTCTGGGGGAGGTAAAACTTATTGCTTATTTTGGGAACTGTTGCACTTCTCTTTGTACTCCCTCGGACTCATTCCAAACTTTTGCTTGAAGCAGCGGCTGAAGTAACGGGGGTCGCTCATTCCTACCATGTAGGTAATCTGGCTAATATTAAATTCGCCTGTCTCGATTAATTGAGCTGCTCTTTGCACACGTACCTCTTTCAGGAATTCGACGGGAGCAAGTCCGGTCAGGCTCTTTAGTTTCTTGAAAAATGCAGAACGGCTAAAGCCTACGCTTGATACAATTTCTTCAATGGTCAGCTCTGAATTATCAATATTATCCTCAATAAACTTCATGATTTTCTGGATGAAGATATCGTCCTGTGACACCACATTCGGTTTCGATGGCGAGATTACCCCACTGGTCAACGATGAGCGGTATAGTTCCTGAAGTTGCTTGCGGAGTTTCAACAGGTTTTCGACCCTGGCTTCCAGATAAGCAGAGCTGAAGGGTTTAGTGATATAATCATCTGCACCGTATTGGAGAGCTTCGAGCTTGCTGTCCATGTCGGTTTTTGCCGTCAGTAGCACCAACGGGATGTGGCTGATATTGATATCCTCCTTAATGGCTTTGGCCAGTTCCAGACCGGTCATTTCAGGCATCATGATGTCGCTGATTATCAGATCTGGGATTGCGCTTTTAGCTAGTTCGAGAGCTTCTTGTCCGTTCTCCGCATCCAGGATATCGTATTGATGGCTTAAGATTGACTTCAGGAACAGACGAAGTTCCTGATTATCCTCCGCAATCAAAATAGTCTGGCGTTCAGGGGTTGCAGGCTCTTCGACTATTGCCTCCTCTTCTTCGTACGCGGTTTCAGCAACGGATTCGGTGTTGTCCGGTTCGGATTTCAACATATCCTGCAGGACAAAATCTTCGTTGCCTGCAAAATGTTCATGCCCTTTCAGGAAGGTGACCTTGAAGATAGAGCCTTTGCCCGGTTCACTTTCCACCTCGATTTTTGCCTGGTGCATTTCCACCAACTCCTTGGTCAGTGATAGTCCTATACCGGTGCCCGGCTGGAAGGACGATACATTGGCCGATGCAAGGCTTTCGAAGCGGTTGAAAAGCAGCTTCAGACGGTCTTTGCTCATACCTGTGCCCTGATCCCTGACCGTGATGCTGACTGTGTCTTTTTCCTCTGAAATGATTACTCCGATCGGATTCCCCGGTTGGGTAAATTTAAAGGCGTTGGAGAGCAGATTGAAGAGGATTTTCTCAAATTTATCCTTATCTACCCAAAGCGAAACGTCATTACTGTCATCATGCACTTCAAAATGAATTTTACGCTCTTCGGCCAGTTTACGGAAGCTTTCGCATATCTCGTTGACGTAGCTGCCGGTATGAATTTCCTCAATCATCAGCTTCATTTTCTTGTTCTGGATTTTGCGGAAATCAAGAATCTGGTTGATGAGACGCAACATCCGTTCGGTATTGCGATGGACCACAGTCAGTTGGTCTTTTACATCATCCGAAAGCGATTCATGCTTCAATATATTTTCTACCGGAGAGGCAATCAGGGTCAATGGAGTCCGTAGTTCGTGTGAAATGTCGGTAAAGAAGCGCAACTTCATATTGGTAATTCGGTGTTCTACTTCTACTTCATTTTTCAACCGGTAAATGGTGAACAGGATAAAGGCCGCCAATACCGTAATGCCCAGGAACAGAAGTAGGAAAAACAGGGTTCCCCACGATGATTCCCAGAACGAAGGCAACTTCACAATCTTGATAACCCGTTCATTCTCGACCCACACACCGTCTGAGTTAGTGGATTTTACGCGGAACGTATATTCACCTTTGGGGAGGTTAGTGTAAGTGGCAGTTCGCAGATCTCCTACATAGTTCCACTCTTTTTCAAAGCCGTCCAGTTTATAGGCGTACTGAATATTTTGCGGGTCGGTGTAATCAAGAGCAGCAAAGCCAATTGAAAAGATATTCTGCTCGTGGCTGAGTTCCAGTTCTTCGGTATCGTCAATGACCTGTTTCAGTGGAGAACCTTCCACGCCCACTTCCATTGTTTTGTTGAACAACTGGAGCTGGGTAAGGATAATCCTTGGCACATATTTACTTTTAATCGCTTTCAAAGGATTGAACACGACAAATCCTTCTGTAGTTCCGTAGGCCAATTCTCCCACCCGTGTTTTACAGGCTGTAGCTTCCATAAAGCTATATGCGTTAGGATTAATAGGGTTATAAGTGTCAAAAGAGCCGTCAGAGGGACTGAATTTACCTATTTCTGTCTGAGTGGAGAACCAAATATACCCTTTCGCATCTTCTTTCAACGTGAAGATAACATTTGAAGGAGCTCCGTTTTCTTTCATATATGCCCTAAAGTTGGGTTGTTTGTTGAGGTTAAATCCTTCGGTCACCACGTCGAGGCCACCACCGAATATGGCAAGATAGAGTTTCCCGTCTTTGGCTGGTAGAACGTAGTGAACATCATTTCCCGAAATGGAACTTTTGACCTTCGGATCATGGGTATATTGATTAAATACAATACTTTCGGGACGACGGTTGTCACAACGGAATGCCAGCAGACCGCCTGTGGTTCCAACGAAAAGTTGTCCTTTCTTGTCTTCGGTAATATAACGGGACTTGTTACATTGCTGAATCGGATAATTTTTCAGCTTATTCCGTGAGCTGATAAACCGTATCTGCCCGTCAATATTTTCCAGTAAATTGATTCCACCTCCGAATGTTGCAATCCAGATGCGTTGTAAATGGTCCTCAAAAACAGAGTAAACAGCATTGGAACTCAGGCTGTAGATATCGTCGGAGTTGTACTGGTAATTGGTAATGTCGAACGTCGGATTATTCCCGGCGCTTTTTTTGATTACTTTGAAAAGCCCCATCCCTTTAGACGCCAGCCAGATTGTTCCTGTGTGGTCACCAGTGATGCCATATATTGAGGCTTTCAGCGGATTGGCGCTGTTGATCCGCCCATCTGCTCCGAGACGACCGACAAGCTTCCGGTTCTGGTCATAAAGGTACATGTAGCCATTCTTGGAACCTACCCAAAGCCAGTTGTCCTTGTCCTGATAAATGGAGCGTATCTCATTTTTAGCAGAAGAAAGTTTTTCCGGGACAGGTTTGTAGAAGGTAAAGAGCGATTTACGGAAAACGACTTTCTCGATGCCGTGCGAGTAGGGACACAGCCACAGATTCCCCTGTCTGTCGGAATATGCAGAGTGCATAACATTGGAAAATTTCCGGTCTTCCGAGTTAGGGTCGTTGTAAAAGTATTCCAGTTTATTGGTTATGGCATTGTACCGGCTAAAACCTCCTGAGCGGGGATGCACCCAGGTATTACCCTGTTTGTCTTCCAGTACAAAGAAATTGGGCAGCACAGCAAAAGGAGCCGAATTGTCCACAAAAACATCAAAGTTATTGACCTTGCGTTTAGCTGATTCAAAATATACGACGCTCGGATTGTCTGTCTCCAACCAAAGGTTGTGCTTTTTGTCCAGATAGCAGGAGAAGAAGTTGTCGCTTTTTACCCCGCTGTTGTTTGATTTATTGAAAGATGTAAATTGTTGTGTTTTACTATCGTAGAGAAGAAATCCGCTTTTGTCGGTCAGTAGGAACAGTTCATCTTTACTCACCTGGTGTATGTCAATAATACCGGAGAGCACCGGAGTCATGATGCCGTCGAATGAACCTTTTCGGTTATCGTACATGCGCAATTTTCCGTGTTCACCGCCAATCCAGATGAAGGGGCCATTTTCAGAAATGGAAAGTATTCCACCGGCGATTTTTTCAGTAAATAACTGAACCGGCTTGGTTGCGTTTCGCTTCAAAAGGTTAAGTCCATTGGCCGTAAGTATCCAGGTGTTTTGGCTTTTATCCTGAAAAACTTTGTTGACATGATTGTTGCTCAGGAGACCATTGCTGGTGTTGTAATGAACGATATCCACCTTTTCCCGTGTTTCGGAGTTTTTTATCCTGAAACAGCCGTCATCATCACTACTAAGCCAGATGGAACCGTCGTTGAGGATGGAGATGTTCTTGATGGGTAATTTGTAATCCTTGAAGTCTTCCATACATTGCGGAATCTGCAAGAAACTTTCTGTTTTCGGGTCAAACCGGTATATTCTTCCGTCGTAGGTTTGAAGCCAGAGATACCCCTCATGATCTTCCTTAATCCGGTCAATCCGGTAGTTTACCAGACTGAAGTTTTGTCCGGGATTGCCTTTGTAGGTTTTGAAGGTATATCCGTTAAACTTGTTCAGCCCGTCGAAAGTGCCAAACCACATCTGTCCTTTGTGGTCTTGCATCATGCTGAGCACGTTGATTTCTGACAAACCTTCACGCACCGAATAGTGGGCAAACTGAGTCTGGTTTTGAGCAGAGAGGAATAAATTACAAAAAAGAAATGCGATTGAGTATGCTAGTTTCTTCATGATAAGAGGTTTGGATAAATGTTGGTTTCTCCCGTTCTGTTAGGGACACGCCACACGGAATTTGTATCGCTGCAAATATAACAAAGTCAGAACAGCGAAAAGTTTAATTATTGGTATAATATCACCGTTTTTTTGTTACTGCTTTTCGGTTAAGTATTTCCAATAGCGTTTGGGAAGAAGATGCTGGCGTTATCGGGGATGATCAATTCTTTCTTTGGTCAACAGTTCGTTTGCGCAGGATAAGCCTTCTGAGCAGGTATATGAACCCATCGGTCTCAAACCTTTTCAGGACAGCTCCCGCCATTGGTATGGCATCCATGACGAAAGCAATGTTTTAGGGAAATAATAATCATAAGAAAGGCCTGCAATTGCAGGCCTTTCTTATGATTAACGAGCTACGCCCTACTAACCAAAGGATACATCTCTACTTGTTTTAAACGGAGAAATCAGAATATATTATCTAATTGATTTCTAATCCAAAGGTGTTTGACGAAATGCTTTTGCCTCAAATGCTATATGGCATTGAAACGAACGTTGTGCTTGTGCTTGCGATGCACATTGTGCAAAAACGTTGACATTGGGCTAATCACGGCTGCATCAGGTTGCTCAGATGCACGGTTTAACTCAATCATTTTGATCCGGAGGGCAGTCTTGTCCTCCAGAGTGGATGCATTTTGCATCAATACTTGTAGTTCTTCCAGGGTTTTCATTTTTAGTTTTTGAGGGTTTAGGGTCTATTCTTTATTGTAGCTTGATCAAAGAGTGGGTTCAGGTTTTATTTTCAGGTTAAGGTTTTCGTTGTTATCCGGATTCAAAATTAGTGACGAAATCAATTTTTATGATATACTATCCGGTCAAAAATGTGGACTATTTGACCATTGGCAATTTTGAATGCTGATATTCTTAATCGGTCTCTTAATCAGGTCATTTTCAGAACCTATGCTCTGCAACTGCTCATATCTTTGATTTGTCAAATATAGTGTGGATATTGAATATGCCAGGTACTATTTTGTTCTAAATTAGAGGCGTTTTTGTATCCAAATGAGGATTCAATGTTGAAAAAAGTGATATCCGGAGTTTCTAACGATACTGTTGAGAGGTAAGAGGTATTATGGAGCTTTTTTACTACTGTTTTTCCGTCAGGTATTTCCAATACCGTTTGGGCAAATGCTGGCGGTGCAGTTTGGGGTTGATGCGCTCCTGGATGGTCAATGATTTGTAGTAAGCCTTCCACATCTGCTGGAAAAGCTTTTCATCTTCGGCCATCAGCTCTTCGTTGAGCTTTCCATCGGGGAAAAGATTGCTGTCTTCGAGCGTCATGTCAGTGATGACTTTCAGGTCATAATAGAAGCCATAATTGCGCTTTGTGTCATAGATAATCCATTTCTGGTCAGCAAAGCGATCCTTGAAATGACCGATAATCAGCGGGAGGCAGTTATGGTCTGGCGAGATAGATGCAAAGAAAAGATCGTCAGCGGCTTTCTGGAAGCGTACGAATTCGATCATGCGGTGTTTCTCATGATTGACTTTCCGGGCGAGCTTCTGGACTTGCAGCACATCATCATCTGCAAAGTTTGTTTCGATGGATTGTGGGTGGTCAAATGTTTTCCGGATGTATCGGAAGAGCAACTCATCGCAGCCCGCCTCTTCTGATAGCCAGACGTAAGTGAGCATATTCAGGGTAACACGAGCCACCTTTTTTTGCAGCCCTTTCCATACACGTTCAGATTTCTCCGAATCGGTAATGACGGTAAAGCATTCTTCCATAAACATTGGGGCAATATCCTCTTCGCCCAACAGTTTGTCGGGGAAAGTCTTGCGATTGTAGGCGTCAAAGACAGCCGTTAGCAATCCTTCGAATGTTTTATCGTATCGGAAAACGAGCATGGTGGTGTATGGTCTAAACCTCCAGGGTTTTTAAAACCCTGGAGGTTTAGGGTAATATCACTCCGGAAAAATCAGCTTCAGTTGTTGCGAATCTATTTGTTTGCCTTTAGGTAATTTCTTTTCAGTCAGTTTTTGACGGACATACTCCGGTGAACTTTCGTGAACGGTAAAAGCCGGTAGTTCGTTGCAGGTAATAAAGTACTGCGCTTTCTTCATTACTACGCCGATCTTTTTGAGGTCAGATGCCTTCAGACGGGCATGTCGGCGCGATACCACGATCAGTTTGGCCGATTTCACGCCAATGCCCGGCACGCGCAGGATCATGTGGTAATCAGCTTTGTTTATATCTATCGGGAAATGCTCCGGGTGGCGCAGTGCCCATGCCAGTTTGGGGTCGATCTCCAGATCAAGGTCGGGGAAGCGGTCATCCACAATCTCATCCACCTTGAATTCATAAAAACGCATCAACCAGTCGGCCTGATAGAGACGATTTTCTCTTACCAGGGGCGGTTGCTTGAGCGCCGGCAGCCGGTTGTCGTAGCTATTGACCGGCACAAATCCCGAGTAATACACCCGCTTCATTGACGGCCGATCATACAGCGCAGCCGAAGTGAAAAGTATCTGCTTGTCGGTTTCGTTGGTCGCTCCCACGATCATCTGGGTGCTCTGTCCGGCAGGAGCAAAGCGCGGCGCGTGCCGGTGCTTTTGCCGTTCTTCTTTGCTTTCGAGCACCCCTTGCTGGATGTACGACATAGGCAGATATACACTCGTATGGTCTTTTTCGGGAGCCAGTCGCCTGAGGTTTTCCTCGGTTGGTATTTCGATATTTACACTGAGGCGGTCGGCATACAGTCCGGCTTCATGCACAAGTATTTCGCTGGCGCCGGGGATGCTTTTCATGTGAATGTAGCCATTAAAACGATGCACGGTGCGCAGGTCCTTAACCACTTTCACCAGTCGCTCCATTGTGTAGTCGGCATTGCGCACCACACCCGAACTTAGAAAAAGTCCTTCGATGTAGTTTCTTCGGTAAAATTCAATGGTAAGTTCCACCAGCTCCGATACACTGAATGTCGCCCGGCGAATATCGTTGCTTCTGCGGTTGATACAGTAGGCACAGTCAAACATGCAGTAGTTCGTCAGCATGATCTTGAGCAGCGATACACAGCGCCCGTCTTCCGTGAAAGTATGGCAAATGCCCCAGCCTGCTGTATTTCCGATTCCTCCGGGCGCATTTTTGCGCGTGGTCCCGCTGGAGGAACACGACACATCGTACTTGGCTGATTCGGCCAGCACTTTCAGCTTTTCGAGTACTTCTTCTTTCATCTAAAGGAACATGCTTATACAAAGTAAGGCAATTTGCCTCAGATGACCATTAGAAGAAATTATAAAGTAATGAAACAAATCTGGTAGTCATATTTAGCTACTGTATGGGATCAAAAAAATGCCGGTTGATGTGGAAAAACAACGAAATGTCCTCTATCCAACAACGAAATGTCCCTATCACAATAAAGGTGATATTGTAATTTTGTCAATGCGTTACTTTGACGAAATAATACTTTTGAAACGAATATGTGAAACATTATTAGTGAGTTACCTTTATAGCAAAACAAATATAATTAAAGAGACATGAAAAAATCACTGATTGCGGTTGCGCTTTTGTTTGTGTTTAAACAAACCGCATTTTCTCAAGAAAAACTCTATCCGAATACCTTCCCGCTTTCGGACGTAAAATTGCTGGATGGTCCTTTTAAGCATGCCCAGGATCTGAATGTATCCACTCTGCTTAAATATGATGCCGACCGATTGCTGGCTCCTTATCGCACGGTTGCCGGCTTGCCGGCTAAGGCAAAGAATTACGGCAACTGGGAAAGCGATGGGCTGGATGGACATATTGCCGGACATTATTTGTCGGCTCTTGCCATTCATTACGCTTCTACCGGAAATGCCGAATGTAAGAAACGGATGGATTACATGGTTGCTGAGTTTAAAGCTTGCCAGGACGCCAATAGCGTTAAATACCCTGATTGGGGTGTAGGATATGCCGGCGGTGTGCCCAAAAGTAACGAAATATGGCCTGTGATTAAAACCGGAAATATGGGCCCTATCTGGAAAAGCTGGGTACCCTGGTATAACCTCCATAAAACGTATGCCGGCCTGAGAGATGCGTGGTTGTATGGTGGAAATAAAGACGCGAAAATAATCTTCCTGAAATTCTGTGACTGGGCGGTTGTGCTCACATCGGGGCTCTCTGATGCTAAAATGGAAGAGATGCTCGGGAACGAACATGGCGGAATGAACGAAGTATTTGCCGATGCGTATCAAATGACCGGTGACGTGAAATATCTGAATACGGCAAAGAGATTTTCCCATAAAAAGTTGTTTAATGCAATGTCTGTTCAAGAGGATAATCTTGACAACGTACATGCCAATACACAAGTGCCAAAAGCTGTCGGCTTTGAACGGATAGCCGAGGTAAGCGGAGATAAGGATTATGCAACTGCCGGAAGTTTCTTCTGGGAAACGGTAACAGAAAACCGTAGCTTGTCATTAGGCGGTAACAGTCGTCGTGAGTTTTTTCCACCGGTATCGTCATGGATCGACTATGTAAATATGGTAGAAGGTCCGGAGTCATGTAATACCAATAATATGCTGAAGCTCACCGAAGATTTATTCAGAGAGCAGCCCCTGGCAAAATATGCAGATTTTTACGAACGTGCTTTGTTCAACCATATTCTTTCCACGCAGCACCCAGAGCACGGCGGATATGTCTATTTTACCCCGGCCCGCCCCCGTCATTACCGCGTATATTCAGCACCTGAAAAGGCCATGTGGTGTTGTGTAGGTACCGGTATGGAGAATCATGGCAAATACGGTGAATTCATTTATACCCACCGTCATGACTCCCTGTTCCTCAATCTGTTTATCGCATCAGAACTGAACTGGAAAGAAAAGGGCGTGAGCCTTAAGCAAGAGACAAATTTCCCATATGGTGAAAAAACAAAACTGACCATCGTCAAAGGCGGATCAAAACCGTTCAGTTTATTGGTGCGTTATCCGTCGTGGGTGGCAAGCGGCGAACTGAAGGTTCTGGTTAACGGCCAGCCTGTATCTTACACATCACAGCCGTCATCATACATCGCGATTAAGCGGAAATGGAAGAGCAACGATGTCGTAGAAGTTATTCTTCCAATGCGCAATACGATTGAGCAGTTGCATAATGTACCTTCCTACATTTCCTTTATGCACGGCCCTATTCTGCTTGGTGCGAAAACCGGTACTGAAGACCTGAAAGGATTGGTGGCTGACGATAGCCGTTGGGGGCATATCGCAGGAGGACGCATGTTGCCGGTTGATCAGGCTCCGATCATTGTGGATGATAATCGTGCCGCACTTGCCGGTAAGTTGACTCCGGTGGCCGGAAAGCCGCTGACATTTACATTCTCGGGAACTAACATTGTCAATGCAAAGAATACGCTTGAACTGGAACCGTTCTTTAAAATCCACGATGCCCGCTATATGATGTACTGGATGAATTTATCAAACGACCAATACAAGAATGTGCTTGACTCACTGGCTAAGGAAGAAGCGAAGAAAATGGAGCTGGAAAGCCGCACGATTGACTTTGTGCAACCCGGGCAGCAACAGCCGGAGGTAGATCATGCCATCGATAAATCCAACTCAACAACCGGAACACACAGGGATGAGTTTTGGCGTGATGCGCGTGAAGGAGGATATTTCAGCTATAATATGAAAACCGGAAATGAAAAGAATCTGACACTGATGGTTCGCTATTGGGGTAACGAAAATAAAAACCGCACATTCGATATTTTCATCGATGACGCAAAACTGGTTGCTGAAAATCTTGTCGGAAAATGGAAAGTGGATGATTTCAGAAATGCGGAATACACGATTCCTGAATCGATGGTTAAAGGAAAAAGTAAAGTGAAAGTTACGTTCCGGCCTCAATCTGGAAATGTAGCTGGCGGAGTTTTCTTTATCCGGTTGCTTAAATCGGCCAATACACCTGCCGTGCTAAAAAAATAAGAGTTGTCTGACTCTGTAAATGTGGAAAATGTAGCAAATATCCCTGCCGGGTGTTTGCTGCATTTTTCTTTTTATCAGAATAACATCTCAAAATCAGGATGTAATCTCTTTTCTTGCTAATTTAGTGTTCTCAAATGTAGTTCTATTATCAGGAATATCTGACAATCAATGCCATATAGAAATTTCATTCTTCTGACGTATATATTGTTGAATGCTTGTCTCTCTTGTGTGCAAGCTCAGCAACGCTTTGTATTTACCCCGGTCGATACCCGGAGCGGCCTTTCCGAGAACCGGGTTCGTTATATTCTGCAACTCCCTGATGGTCGCATGGTAATCAGTACAGAGGGGATTACCAACATATACGATGGAACCTCCTTTAAGTACATTCATCTGAAGGGAAGTGACGCAATGCCTTTGGGCGGATTCCGGAATTTTCATCGTGAATATGTTGATGAATCCTATATCTGGTTGAAGTATCAGGGGAAGCTTTTGCTCATGAGTATCAACCAGGAGCAGAGTGTCTCCCGCCCCGATAGTGTACTTGCGGGAATGGGAATCCGCGAGCCGATTGCCGACTTTTTCATGGATCAGTATAAGAATTACTGGATCAGAACAGTTTCGGATAAATTGTTATTTAGAAACGCCACAACCGGAAAAACGGGCGTATTTGTATATCGTGTGTCGCAGACGTCAGGCAAAAAAGATGATTTGCTTGATCTGACAGTTGTAAAGGACAAAGTGTATTTATTCTACCGCTCCGGCTGGATGGTATGCTATGATTTGAGATCCCGGCGGGCGATTTACAAGATCAATCAGCTCAGTACGCCTGACGAAAGACACGATAACTGGTCGTTGTTTTTGGCGGTGACCCCTAAAGTCATTTATCAGTTATGGACCAGTTCTGATGCAAAAGGCCTGATAACCAGTTATGATATTTCCCGGAAGGAAGTAACCGTTTTATTGAAAACAGATTATTGGCTGAATACACCCTCGATTGATCAATACGGAAACTTCTGGGTAAGTTGCAGGTCTGGCATGTGGATTTTTGACAAATCCTTGCAGAAAAAGCAGTTTATTTCTTCTTTCAGATTAGTCGATGGATCTGAGATTAACGGCGAGATCAGTTCCCAATATCATGATTCCCAGGGCGGATTGTGGATTGGGACATTTAACCGGGGGCTGCTTTATTATCATCCCGATCGTTTCAAGTTTGGCAATGTCGGATTATCTTCTTTCGGAAATGGAATAAAGAATATTGAAGTGACCGGTTTTGCCGATACTCCGAATGGTATTTTGGTCGGAACTTCCCGTGGATTATACATTTACAATGCAGCTTCAGGCCTGGTGTCACAATATCCGGGTATTTCCAATGATGTAGCATGCACTTCTCTGATTAAAGATTCCCGGCAAAGGATCTGGATTTGTACAGATCACCAGGGGCTCTATTCAATTCAAAATAATAGCATTCGGCATTATGACCCGAAACAGGTAACGATACGACGACTTTGCGAAACAGCTGACGGTGCGCTTTTTGCCTCTACCAATCGAGGAATCGAGCAGTTTAATCCCGAAAATGGCGCTATTCAATTGATTAGCCGAATAGGATCGAACGGGGTTTCACAGTTGATTTCCCTTGATAAGAATCGGCTGTTAGGAAAAGGAAATACCGGCCTTTTTATTTACAATTTTCAGAAGAGACAATTCAGCAATTCCCTGAATGTATTGTTGCGGAAAGTCAATCAGCAATATAACTGCATTTACAAAGATAAATCGAACCGGGTGTGGATTGGCACTCAGGACGGGCTCTGTATGTGGGTGCCCGGCAGTAATTCGGTACAGACACTCTACACCGATGATGGACTTGTGAATAACAGCATCAAGAGCGTTATTGAGGATCGGCAGGGCAGGATATGGGTGACTACCGCCGGTGGTGTTTCCCGCATTGTTGTCACCAGCCGCAATAATAAACCGAACTTCGTGATTGCCAACTTCAATCATTTTGACGGAGTGCTCGGTAATGAATTCTCGTATAATTCTATATTGTTGTCAAAACAGGGGCTGTTGCTTATGGGTGGAGTAAACGGATTTAATGTGATCGACCTTCAAAAGAATCCGACCAATCCTCGCTTGCCCAAGCCGGTGTTTACGAATCTGATGCTGTTTGGAAATGTCATAAAACAGGGGCAATCCTACGATGATAATATCATCTTAAAGCGCTCTGTCTCTTCGATAGAACGCTTTTCCCTGAATTATAACCAGAATTTTATCGGGATAGAGTTTTCAGCGCTGAACTATATCAATCCAACACAGACCTACTTCCGGTATCGCTTGGAAGGGGTGGATGACAACTGGCGCGAGATTTACAGTCGGAACGGAACCGGAATAGCCGGTTATACCAACCTGTCTCCGGGGATTTACCGGTTGAAGGTGAAATCTGCCAACAACAGCAAGGAGTGGACCGCCGGTTATTCTGAAATGATTATTGAGGTAAAAGCTCCTTTCTGGAAAACGCCGCTGGCCTATCTGATTTATCTGGTTGTGATTGTTCTGGCCGCCTTTTTTGCTTTGCGATATTACCGGATTTTATCTCAGCGTGAACTTGTTCGCCGGAATGAAGAGAAGCTTAACCTGATGAAATTTAACTTCTTTACCAATATCAGTCATGAGTTTCGAACGCCGCTGACTTTAATTGTCACACCGATTGAGTCTCTGCTGAAAGAGATGAAAGATTCTTCACTTGAGCCAAGGCTCCGCATCATCTACCGGCATGCCCGGGATCTCCAGAATCTGGTTAACCAGTTGCTTGATTTCCGCCGCCTGGAAGTGACCGGGGAAAAGCTGAACCTGTCTTTCGGGAATATTGTGGATTTTATAAGCAGTTTCAAAGAGCTTTTTTCCAGACTGGCTTTGGCGAAAGGGATCAACTTTGATGTCAATTGCTCTTCGAAAGAGGCATATATCTATTTTGACCGGGAAAAGCTGTACCGCATTCTCAATAATTTATTGTCCAATGCTTTTAAATATACGCCCAACGGAGGTCAGATTACCCTGAGTCTTATCCTTATGGAAGAACAGAAAACGCTGAAAATTGAGGTGTCAGATACAGGCAAGGGAATCCCGGAGAGTGAGCTGCCGGATATTTTCAATCGTTTCTATCAGGTTGCCGGATCGGAGGAGGGTAGCGGTATCGGATTGCATTTGGTGAAAGAGTATGTCAGATTACATTCCGGAGAGGTATCCGTGAAGAGCGAACCGGGCAAAGGTACCTGTTTTACCATATTACTACCGATGAATCTTTCATTACAGCCTGCTGAGAATGAAGCTTCCATTACGGATGAATTGACACATCCTGATGTAACCGTTGACTCAACGAAACGGTACAGGCTTTTGGTGGTGGAGGATAACGATGACCTGCGAACATTCCTGATTGGGGAATTGGCCAAAAGCTATGATGTTTTGCATGCTGCCGATGGTAAGGCCGGACTGGAACTGGCGAAATCATCCCAACCTGACCTGATCATCAGTGACGTGATGATGCCTGAAATGAACGGGCTTGAGCTTTGCCAGCGAATAAAATCAGACCTGTCAACCTCGCATATCCCGGTCATTCTGCTGACAGCCAGAACCTCTGAAGAGCACAAGCTGGAAGGCTTCGGCGCGGGAGCGGATGAATATTTGTCTAAACCCTTCAATCTCGACCTGTTATTGCTTCGAATCAGAAAACTGATTGAGCAACAAAACCTTCGCCAACATCAGTTTACACAAAAGATCGAGGTCAATCCGAAAGAAATTACCATTAGCTCTTTGGACCAGCAACTCGTCGAAAAAGCATTAGCCTGCATTGAGTGTAATATGGATAATCCGGAGTTTTCTGTACAGCAGTTTAGCGAAGAAATGAGCATGGATCGTACCGTTCTATATAAGAAACTGCAGAGCATTACCGGAATGGCGCCTTCGGATTTTATCCGTTCCATCCGACTCAAACGGGCCGCTCAGCTATTGGCTCAGGGGCAAATGTCTGTCAGCGAGGTGGCTGACCGGGTGGGATTCAATACGCATAAATATTTCACCAAATATTTCCGCGAGGCATTTGGGGTAACACCTTCACAATACGCGCAGAATTATAAGAATCATCCGGATGAATAGGCCTGGGATCATGTAAAGTAAGAGTTTGAAGGGGTGAATGATAAACATCGGATAATACGAATTTACTTGCGTTGATTATAAGTGATAAAGTGTGATATTTCGGATTGCTCATTGATTATAATCAAAGAAAATGGTATATTTGTGTAAAGTTTTGATTATACTCAAAGGATATGCAACTCTTCAATCGCCCTCTGTATTGTGAAAGGATAATGCCATTTATGGATAAAGGAATTATCAAAGTGCTGACCGGACAACGTCGTGTCGGTAAAAGTTATATCCTTATGCAGTTGATTAAAGATATAAAACAGGCTAATCCGGAGGCTAATACTATCTATATCAACAAGGAACTGGAAGAGTTTCGGTCAATTCATGATGATGCAGATCTTTTTTCTTATGCTAACGAACGGATTCTACCGGGGGTAAAGAATTATCTTTTCATTGATGAGATTCAGGATATAAAAGGCTTTGAACATGTGTTGCGAAGCTATCAGGCTGAAATGAAATGCGAGATTATTTGTACGGGTAGTAATGCAAAAATGTTATCCAGTGAGTTGTCCACCTATCTTTCGGGGCGTTATATTGAGTTTAGGATTCATAGTCTGAACTACTCAGAGTTTCTGGAGTTTCATCAGCTGAGCGATGACGATAAAGCTCTCAGGCAGTTTCTGACTTATGGTGGACTTCCTTATTTGTCGAGACTTGGATTGGAAGACGAGCTGGCGATAGAATATCTGAAGAATGTCTATTCGACCATTTTGCTCAAGGATGTGATTAGTCGGGAGAATATTCGTAATGTGGATTTTCTCGAAACACTGGTTGAATATATTGCCGATAATGTAGGGAGTCTGTTTTCTGCTTCGAATATTCATAAATACCTGAAGTCCCAGAAAGTGGATATTTCCGTGAATCTTATAATCAATTATTTGCGGGCGCTGAGTAATGCATTTATTATTCATAAAGTGCGTCGTATCGATATCAAGGGGTTGAAGAAATTTGAGATTGGCGATAAATTCTTCTTTGAAGATCTGGGGCTGAGGAATTGTCTGCAAAATATTGATTTCAGCCGCGATATACACAAGTTGATGGAGAACTGCATTTACCAGCATTTACAGATCCTCGGTTACGAAGTCTATGTCGGGCAGCTTGACAATCTGGAAATAGATTTTGTCGGGATAAAAAAAGGAAGAAAGGTATATATCCAATCCACTTACCTGATTCCTGATGAAAAGACGCACGAGAGAGAGTTTGGTAATTTATTGAAGATCGCTGATAGTTATCCGAAGTATGTGGTGTCGATGGATGCATTTAATGCCGGAGGGAATTACCAGGGAATCCATCACGTTTATCTGCGCGATTTCCTCAAAATGAGCGAACTTTAGAGCCATTGATGCGCTACATTTTGTAGAAAGTCCGTTGGGTAGTCAATCAAGATGCTCCAAAATGTAGAAGGTCAAATGCCGCGATTTTCTTGTTTCTACACATTGTAGACGATCAAACGGATACTCATTCTTACTTCTACAAACTGTAGAAGGTTTGTCGAAGTATAATTCAAGGTGCTACATTTTGTAGAGACTTGAATGGAATCATGTTTTTGTTTCTACAAAATGTAGCAGGTTAAATGGCATTTTCAAATGCATTCTACCAATTGTATAAAACCACAAAGTCGTTGCAAATCATTTCTGCAACGGCTTTGTCCGATAATATGGGTTAGGTTATTCTTTGACTACTTTTCCTGAAACGATCTGGTTTCCCTGCTGCGCTGTCAATAAATAAATTCCGGGTTGAAGAGCCGATACATCAGCTTTACCATTGATGGCTTTATTTTGCAGAACAGTTTGTCCCGTAACATTGCGCACCTGGAAAGAGATAGGTTGAGCGTCGGCATTTTTGAAGTAAATGAAATCTTTTGTTGGGTTGGGGAAGAACGCGAGCTTTTTCCCGTCTGCCTTTGTAGAGATTACTCCATTGGTGTTGCCGGTGCTGAGTTTCAGTACGGTTACGGAATTTGCTTTGAAAGTATAATTCAATGCACTGCCCAGGGTGTCGATGGCCGAACTTACCGGAACGATGTAATTCGGTGAAGCAAACGAGTTTTCATTGGAAACATTGGTTGAGGTCAGTATGCTGGCAGTGCCCGATACCCTGCTTGCTGAGGCATTTTTCAGATTAACAGTCGTACGGAAGTCGGTTGCATTGGGGTTGACCACTTTCAGGAACAACTGGTTGGTCGCTTCATCCAGTGTGGCAGAGGTGTAGAGCTTCGATGTAGATGAGGCATTCAGCGTATGAATCAGCACATCGTTTAAGTAGCAAAGGACTTTGGTGCGTGACACTTCAATGCGGACATTATACCAGACATTGGTCGAAATACTTCCGCTGACCGGCACCAATACCGTCTTGGAACCGCCCACGCAATGCTCAATAGCGTGTTGCGAATTCCCCCAACCTCCTATATTCCACCAGTAGAAATCGTTGCTGTCTTTGTATCCGAAGATGATCAGGAAGCCTTCGTTCCCTCCCGTCTTGCGGGCTTTCAGGGAAATCGTATAAGTGGAATCATTTATCAGTGTTTGGTCAATGGACCGGCAATCCGTCAATGACGATGTCTGGGAATAGATGCCGTTGGATAGCGACCAGGTACCGGTACCCGGAGTCCAGTTGGCGGTCGAGGCAAACGGTTCCGAAATCAGCGTTGCACCTGTGCTGTTGGTGACGGTCACGTTGGAATAATCAGATTGTGTGGCCCAGGTGCCGAGACCGATCTTTCCCGTTCCGTCAATGGGGGTGATGATTTGATTAAGGGTATCTTTCACCGGGATGGTGACAGTTCCCATATTATTGGCAAACATCTTCTGGACGTAAAACGACGGCGTGCCATAAGATGCGGAGGCATTGTAAACAATCATATCCGGATTCCAGGCCCGGTTGTTGGTGTTGACAAATATGGGCGCATACGAGCACATGCCCACCACATCCGTATTCTTCTCCATGCCACACATGAAAGCCGCTTCACCGATGGCAGCCTTCAGGTTACCGTTCCCGCAATCGGAGGTTACGGCATATTCGCCCACATAGACTTTGCTACCGGTGCGGCTATAGGTGTCGTATTTGTTGAACTGGTCGATGAACCATTGCGGACTGCTGTAGTAATGTTCGTCCACAAACTGCGTAGTAGTCGGTACCGGTCCATCTGCAATGCACTGGATATTCGGATATTTGGCCTTGATGGCATTGTAAAACAGGGCAAAACGATTGTTGTAATTATCTCCCCATGAATTTTCATTTCCGATTTCAATATACTGGATATTGAATGGCGCCGGGTGGCCGTTGGCAGCACGCATTGCACCGTAAGTGGTCGTAACATCCCCGTTGGCATATTCCAGTGCATCAAGCGCATCCTGGATGTAGCCGTTGAGGTCGGTGTAAGGCTGGTAATCGTTGTGCGAAACCCCGATGTTGGTTACGTACAAGGGGATAGCGCCGATATCCTCCGACAATTGTAGGAATTCATGGTAACCCATTCCGTCGGTGGTGCGGTATCCCCACAGGTTGTAATGGCCGGGACGGTCTTCGATATTGCCGATTGATTTTTTCCACTGGTAGCGGTTGGCCAGATAATCTCCTTCTACGAAACATCCTCCCGGAAAACGCATAAATTTCGAATGTAAGTCTGCCAGCATCTGAGCCAGATCGGGGCGTAAGCCGTTTGCCCGGTTATTGTACGTCGGCGGGAACACCGATACCACATCAAACCAGAGCGTGCCCGTCGAATTGGTGGAGAGAACAAAACGACCGGCTGTATTTTCCCCGGTTGCGGTGAGCGTGCAGGTAAATTTTTGCCAACCCGTGGTCAACCCGCTGACGGTAGCCTGTGCATATTTCACCCCCGTGCTGCTTTCGAGCGATGCGGTTACCGTACCGGTGAAGCTGGCATCGCATTTAGCAAAGAAAGTCAGGGTGTATTTTTGACCGTTTACCACGTTAATGCCCCAAAATCCGGTATTATACACGCCGGCTCTGGCGGTGGGTGATGCCTGCGTGACGCTTAGTTTCAATGCCTGGGTCTGACTGCTGTTGAGTAGATTGGTTGTCTCCACGCTCATCGTGGCGCTGGCTCCGGTCTGGTTAGCCAGATTCCAGTAATCCAATGTGGAGGCATCTTCGAACGAACGGTTTCGGATTAATTCGGCATACAAACCACCATCGGCGGCATGGTTGATGTCTTCGAAGAAGATGCCGTAATGGGTGGGACTGACGGCTACCCCTTTCTGGCTTACGTCAACAGTAAGCTTCGTTTGGGCATTTACAGTCCGGATGGCGAAAAATGCCATTACAACTAAAGCAATGCATAGAATTCGTTTCATGATGGATTGGATTTATAAGGTCACAGTATGTGATACACAAAGATACATATAGATACCCCCTTTTGTTCAGGTAAATAGTTATAAAACAGTTTGTTTTAGTATCCGTTTGTGTCAAATGAGAGGATGGGAAGGTGGGGAGTCAAATACAATTTGCTTCTGCGTTTTGCAGAATGCGCACGGGGAGGGCATTCAAGCTCGTGCGTTTTGCAGGAGGCTGGTTGAGATGTAAAACAAGGCTGTGCATTTTGCAGAAGGTTGAATGTGTACTCATCCAAAGCCGTGCAAAATGCAGGAAGTTAAACGGGAGTCCATTCTTTCTTCTGCATTTTGCAGAAAGTCCGTTGGGATGCCATTCAGGCTCCTGCATTTTGCAGCGGGTTGAAATGGGGCTTGGTGGGGTTGCTGCATTTTGCAGGAAGGTTCGTTGTTTGATTAGTTATTCAGCACTTTAAATCTCCGACGAACCACATTCCCCTCTTCATCTTCAATCAACAGGATGTGTTTGCCAATCGAAGGAGTTACCTCAATCTTGTGAATGCCGTGCGTCTCTTGGATGAAGTCATTGTCGATGTGCCAGAAGATAGTCGCATCCTTTCGCCGGTGAACCGCTTCGAAAACCAGCATCCCCAACTTCCCGTCAATCCCTTTCGGAATATAAACCGCCGTGTTGTTATCGGGCACGAGAATGTCCATCATCTGTTCGCCCGGCAAAGAACATCCCGGCATGTAAGGCGGAAGCGCCGTATATTCCGGATGATTCTGCTTGTAATAATACTCCTGTGCCGGAGGTAGCACAAAGCGCGACTGAATCTGCATTTTACTCACCGGATAGGATTCTCCGGTAACCCGGTATTTACCCGTTTCATCCAGAAACACGGAGTTGTGGTATGGACAGGATTTCACCTTTACCCCATTCCTAGGAACCCACATCTCTTCGGCTTCGCATTTATCTGTTGCCCTGAAGCCGCTTTGTTTGCAAACCGATATTTTTTGCATATCCTGTGTCGGCTGCCTGAACCAGGTTTTTGTCTTCAGGCTTTTAAATATCTCAAACATGACGGGAGCTGCATGGGTAACTCCTGTCAATCCCGGCCTGCCTTCACCGGATGAATTTCCTACCCATACACCTACGGTATATTCGGGGGTGACACCAATAGCCCAGGCATCCCGTGATCCGATACTGGTACCGGTTTTCCAGGCAATCTTATGGGTGGAGGCAAAGAAGTCCCACCCGATCTCTCCCCACGGGCGGTTGACGGTGGTTAAGGCTTCAAGGGTGTACCACAATGCTGCGGCACCTATCTTAGACGGAACGGGTTTGTCATCGACGGGATACTCCTTTTTGACCAACCGGGCCGGACGGAAATCATCCGCATAATATTTTCCGGAGGATAAATAAGAAAGTACCGCTCTCCCCATGCCTGAATAGGCTGAAGTGGCTTCGAGCAAATTCACCTCGGCTCCCCCCAGAATTAATGAGAGTCCGTAGTAATCGGGCGTACGGTCAATAGAGGTAAATCCGATCTGATGTAAAATATGATGCAGCTTCACGACACCATACTGGTCCAGTTCGCGCACAGCCGGTACGTTCAGCGAATGAGCCAACGCAATGTCCGCAGGAACGACTCCTTCGTAGGTCTTCTCGAAATTCTCGGGAGCATAGGCGCCAAAGTGCGTCGGGATATCCGATACCAGCGAAGTGGGCAACAATTGCCCTTCGTCGAGCATGGCTGCATAGAGAAACGGTTTCAGAATACTTCCCGAACTGCGGTTGGCAATGGCATTGTCCACGTAAGGTGTGTTTTTCAACCCCTCGACATCAATGTTTCCGACATAGGCTTTGGCTTCCCCGGAGTGGGTATCCAAAACAACGATTGCCATGTTGTGGATAAAGTTACCGGCATAATAGCGAATGTACTTGCGGGCAGTGTTTGCGGCAAATTGCTGGATATCCGAATTAATGGTGGTGCGGATGGTTTGTCCCGAAACCCCATCGTTGATCAGTTTATTCAGTAAATGAGGAGCCAGTTGGGGCAATGCTTTCGGCTTATCGGGCAGGGGTTCGGCTTTTGCCAGTTCACAGGTGGTTTTTTCAATGATTCCTTTTGCACAAAGTTTATCCAACAGGCGATTTCGCTTTTTCAGATAGATCGTGTGGTTTTTCCCCGGAAAGATCAGCGCAGGCGCATTGGGCAATACCGCCAGTGCCGCAGTTTCACCCCAGGATAAGCGGAAGGCCGGTCTTCCGAAATAACGCCAGGCGGCAGCATCCAGCCCGACCACATTTCCTCCGAACGGTGCATGTGATGCGTAGAGGTTGAGGATCTCATTTTTGCTGTATCCTAATTCCAGTCGGAAAGCCAGGAGCATTTCGTACAGTTTGGTGAAAACATTCCGGCTTTGATCGTTCAGACTCATGCGAATGACCTGCATGGTGAGCGTACTGCCGCCACTGACTACCTTCTTAGCTTTAATGTTCTGGATAATGGCCCGACCAAATGAGACCGGATTTACCCCGGGATGATAGAAGAAGTATTCATCCTCGAAAAACCTCACGCATTGTTTGAATTTATCAGGAACGCTATCCGTCTTCGGAAATCGCCACTGGTAATCGTTGGCGATCCGGGCAGAGAGAAAGTTGCCGTTTTCGTCTTCGATGATGGTCGAATATACCGGCTTAAACAAGGGTCTGGGAAGAGCGAATGCAAACCAGATCATGAATATGGCAAATGCCGTCAATATCCAGAAGCGTGGATAAGGATAGTAAAGCCGGTGTCTGATGCACCGGCTTTTTATTTTGTTGAGGATGTTGATAACTTTTGTTTTATCCATCAATTTAGTCCAAATACTGAAATTTATCATCTGACAACTCCCACCCAATATCCTTTGGTATATGCTCTTACCGAGTTGTCATACATGGCTTCGCATTGTACGGATGGCAGATAGTAATGGCCCAGGTAAGCCGCCTGCAACAATACCCTGAAGGTCTTGGTCTGACCTTTCGCCAAATTGAAATACATGTACACCCGGTCATCCCGGATATCCTGATAATCCGGCTCGTCGGTTTTCAGGACAGCACTTTTGATGTTATCCATACGGGCATTGAGAATTTCCCAACCCGATGGGAATAGCATCGAAACGGCCAGGTTCTTGTAATCCATCCGGACACCCGGGTGCGTCACCGTCAGATTGACATAGAATTGTGTTCCCTGTTTGATGGATAACGGATTCAACGGACGTCCTTTCATATCTGCATAAGAAGTGGCAATGGCCAGATTTTGAGCTGTCGCTTCCTGTCCCTTCATCAGGGGAACGCCTTGTGTGATCACGCGGATAAATAAAGGTTGGCTGCTATTGTTCGTGATTGTAACTTTCTTTTGATAGCCGGTATTAAATCCGATATTGTTTTGCGAAATCACTTTCGGAGAATTTATCTGCATTGTTTTTTCGGCGATGTTCAGCGAGCATTTCAGATTGCCGCCATTCGCATTTCCGCCTGCGAATTTGGAAACGCCAAGCAGCATGTAAGCGGTTGTCTGCGTACTTAACCATTCGTCTGACGACAGGACATTGGCAATATCGCGGACCAAAGCCTCTGCCTGCGATCTTCTTTTCAGCATGACCAGAGTTTCCAGGATCATGGCTTCGTCCCGACCGTAGCTTCCGTAGGTGTCAAAGTACTCTTCCCTTTTTTGTGGTTTGAGCGGAATACCGGATACAATCTGCGCACCAATCTCGGGTTTGCCGGCTGCACAATATGCCGCAGCAAGCCGCCAACGCGCCGCCAGATCAATCTCCGCTGTTTCACGCATCAGGTTCATGGCGCTCAGGGCCGGTCTCTTAGCGAGAGCAAGGGTGTAAAGACGATAAGCCTGAATGAGATCCGTTCCGTAATTCTTACGGGAAGGTTTCCAGTTGTTGGCTTCACGGGTTTGGTAGGTTAACCACGTATTAAGCAGCCCCACCGGCAGTTGATATCCTCTGGCCTGTGCTTCGAGCATAAAGTGTCCGGCGTAATTGGTTCCCCAGGCATCTGCAATATTCGATTCACCGGGCCAGTAGGAGAAGCCCCCGTTGACCAACTGATAACTCTTCAGTTTGGCCAGGCATGATTTTACATTGCTTTCCACTTCTGCTTTGCGGGCATCGTTCATATCCATCATCTGAGGCAGAAAGAGTTGCGGGAATACTGCCGACGTCACCTGTTCGATACAGCCGTGCGGGTATTGAATCAGGTAGCTCAACCGTTTTTCCAGATTGACCGGATAGAAACGGGATACTTCCACCGTACCTGAGTTTGTACCCGGTATGCCGAAGGCACTGACCACCTGCGACCAGGTTTTGCCCGGTTGGAGTGTTGCTGTGATGACTTTTGCAGCCGGTGGATTCGGGAGCCGGATGTTCAGGACAGTTTCTGACGTGGAAACGTTACTTCCCGAGATTGCTTTGATCATGATCCTACCGGCTCCGGTGGTGTTCTTGGCTTTCAGGGTAAATTCGGTCATCTTTTCACCCGATTTATCAAATGCAATTTTGCGGACAGCACCATCGGCAATGGCGAATTTGTTATCGGTTAGAATCTGAACGGTTACATTCCTAATCTTCGGATTCATTGAAAATACCGAAACCGGGACTTTGATTGTCTCGGACGGACTGATGACACGTGGCAAAGTAGGTAAAACCATCAGCGATTGTCGCACCGGAACGGCTTTTTCAGTCGAACCGTATGCTCCCTGATTTCCGGCAACGACCATTACCCGTACCGAACCCACATAGTTGGGCATCGTAAAGGTATGCGTGCGGGAGCTCTTAGCCTCCACCGTGAAAGGACCCTGATACAAAACCACCGGTTTGAAGCGGTTACTGTTGTTTTTGCCTTTTCGGTCAAAATACTGGTCGCCGCCGATGGCATACAGTCCGGCCAGTTTGCCGGTAAATGCACCGGCCACATATTTGTATAAATCCCAGGTGCGCACACCCAACGCTTCGTGGGTATAGAAAGCATCCCATGGATTTGGCGTTTTGAAACGTGTCAGATCGAGCAGTCCCTCATCTACCACGGCAATGGTGTAGGTCATGGCTTTACCGCTCGCTTCGTCCACCTTAATGTTAAATTTCTGCAACGGCTTGATCTCAGACGGCATGGTGATTCGGGGTGAAAGATGGGTTTGAGGATCTTCCACTTTTACCGACTGGACGCCATACATCCGTATCGGGAAATCATTCTTGCCGTGATTATGCGGTTGGATATAGGTGACGTGAATATAGATATTCGGAGCCATATCCGGTGTTGCCTCAAAGCTGAAGCGGGAATTATCCGTTTCCGGTTCAAACCAGAAGTTTTTCAATACACGGCTACCTGTCTCCACGCTGATCAGCGCTTTACCACGGTGTGTAACCGGTAGATCGATAGTAATCTTTTCGCCGGTTTTGTACTCTTTCTTATCCGTTTGGAACATGAGCATCTCCGCTCCACCGGGATTGTCGTTTCCGGCATTGCTCCACCAGCCTTTATAGGTTGTATAGAAAATACCCCCTGTACTGTGTCCGCTCTCCAGGTCGGTGATGCGGATCAGCTTTCGTCCATAGTCCTGTGAGCCGAGATACATCTGGTAAAAACCGCGGCCACCGGTAATAGAAACAATATCCGATTTGATCAGGTTGGTGTGTTGGTTGGTTACGTAATCGGCCAGATTCTCTTCTGCCTGATGTTCCCACCACCAACGCCAGTAAACGCTGTAAACTTCGATTTTGACTTTTCCCGATTTTCCCCTTCCGTTTTCATCCACCAGTGCAATGGGGACAAGATTGACTTCGTCGGAGTTGAGTGCGTTGTTCCATCCCTTGCCTTGTGGTATTCTTACCCCGACATAGGATTTGTAGGGAGAATAATTGAATATAGCCCGGTCGGTACTGAAATCCCCGCCTCCTTCAAAGGCCGTGGTTTTCATCTGTACCGCCAGCATACCCGGAGCATCGGATGCAAAATCAAAGTGCGTATTGACTGCTGCCGCTCCTTCCGGATTGAGTGTGCCGTTAAATACAGAAATATCCTGAGAGGCCACTTTCTTCACCGGGTCGTCAAATATATATCCGGGAAAAGCGGCAAAGGTAGTATTGGTCGCAGCTACTGTAGCGTCAATTTTCACCTTTGCATTAGCCGCCGGAGCGCCATGCAACCAGTTGACCTGAAGTTTACCATTTACCGGAACACCCTTTTTTAATAATTGCGAGCCGAAGTTGAGATTGATCTTCAGTCGGTTGGGTTTTACCGTCTCGATTCTCAGGTTACGGGCAAAGACCGAACCTCCGACGCGCATCTTTACAGACCAGTTTCCGGTTGCAGCAGTTGGGTTGGTTTTGATCAGGAAGTTATAGAAGCCATTCAGGTTAGCCGTTTTCACCATCCGGCTGATCAGTTGCCCCGATGGATTATACAGTTCCATGATGACGGGGTGGTTTGCCGGAAGCGATTTGTTTTTATCTTCCAGGATAAATGTCAGATAGATCAGATCACCGGGACGCCACACGCCACGTTCACCGTAAATAAAGCCGCGTACCCCTTTTTTCAATTCCTCACCGGCTACATCAAACATACTAAGCGATAAGGATGATGCGTCATCCAACCGGAGGTAGCCTCTTTCTTTGTCCTTTTTGGCGATGACTACAAAGGGCTTATCCTGCAACCTGATTTTGCAAAACCCGTCGCCATCGGTTTTCGATTTCCCGATGACCTGATTCTGCAGGTTCCGGAATTCCAGTTCCACATCTTCAAACGGTTTGGTATCGCGGAGGTCGGTTACAGCCACGAAATAGTTATTATCTGTACCGGCTTTGGCGATTATCCCAAAATCCGATGCAAGAATATTTCTCGCCACCTTGTGCGCATTGCCCATGTAATAGGAGGGTTTGCCGGGATCATCGCGGTCCTGCCATTTGTAATCTTCATAATCGTATTCGCCTTCATCCTCGTAATACCCCCAGGTGTTCGGTTCGTTGTACTCTTTATTCGGATCTTCCGGTTCGGTGTACTCCTCTTTGTCTTCCGATTTGTTTACACACGGATAGAGCGAATGCTTCTTCCGGAAGCTGATTTCCACACGGTAAATAGCCCCGGGCTCTGTTTCGATGAGTTTGGATAGATCCAGCGAGAAGTTGTTCCATTGGGTATAATCAATCTTTTCCTCGGAGGTAAGCTGTACTTCCTGATTGTACACCACCCGGCCCACACGTTTGAGCTCATTGTTTTCATTCAGCTGATTTGTCTGTAAAAACTGGACGATGTTGTTTTCAAAAATCTTGATGATCCTCACATCCACAGCCGAAAGGCTTACAGCCCGGAAGGGAAACATTATTCCCCCGCTGTGAGGAACGATCACACCGTCTCCGATAAGTTCCACCTGAGGCTTCAGGCTGACAAACTTCAACCGGAAGTTCTGGCCTGCCCCCATACTACGCTCGAGGGTATTCCGGATTCCTCCGTAAACCATCAGATCTACTTCCCCCGTGACTGGTTGGGTTGGGATCAGTTTTACCACATTCCCGTTGGCCATGATTCCCATGGGAATATTGCCTGAGAGTTTAAACAGTCCATCCAGATCCTGCATCCTGCTCACCGGATCCGAGAAATAGACCTCAATCTGGGCTTTGGGAACCGAAACGGTTTTGACATGGATCACCTTGAACTCATTGATTCCGGGCATTTCAAACTCTTCAGATCCATTTTTAGCCCCTATTTTCTTACCATTCCATTCAATGTCTATTTTATAAGCATCCTCCTTCCGCTCTACACTGTCGAGTGTGAAGCTGTGAAAATGTCCATCTTTGCTGTGAATCCAGTTGACATGCTCACCGGCTTTCCCACTGAATTCTATAATCTTCTCCAGTTCGCTTCCCTCTGCCACATCGGCGGTGGTAAAACTACCGCGTATCTTTTGCAGCTTCATGTCCGATTCATTCTCCGGCTCTATCCCGTTAAACTCGTACGAGATATTCTGCTTCATCACCTGAAAGCGGAATTTCAACGTCTTCAATTCCGATGGTACCTGTACGAAATCATTCAGGGCAAAGTCAACGGTATAAATCTCACCTGACTCCAGCTTTTCGTCCGGAATAAACTCAATTGTCTGACGATCCACCCATACCGCCTTTCCGCTCACTCCCGGACTGATCGAAAACGGATTGGATGACAGCTCTTTTCCGGGAACAGCCTCTTTACATTCCTGCACCAACCGTACCTGTATTTTGGTTGCATTGGATACCACCCCCGATGTGAAGGATATCACATAAGCCGCAAAGGCCGGATCAACGGTCAGGGGTTTCAGTTCTTTTTTACAGGATAGCGGTAATACAGCAAATGAAAGGATAAGCAGCCATTGCGTGGCGCGGTAGAGTAGGTGTGGTTTCATGGTACTGTTGTAATTTAATGTAGAAATTTAGAGAGCGAATTGTATTATTTGATCTTAATGCACACAAATATACTTGATTTTTAGAATGGTTTGAATTTGTTGTGCGGAAATTCCTGTATGATTGATAATAAGTGTGATTTGGGGTGTGGTGAGAGGGGATAGAGGAGGATTGAATGCCATTGGGGAGACTACCCGCTTTCTGAAAGAATAGTCATTTTTTAGGCAAGGGATTGTTCTTGTTTCGAATTGATCCGGAGGCTACATTGACCGACCAAACGCTTTTTGCACATGACGTTGAGCTGTAGTCTGCATTTTGCAGAATGCTCGTTGGTGTGCCATTCAGGTCGCTGCGTTTTGCAGCAGCCTGAAACGGACCTTATTCATGTTCCTGCATTTTGCAGGCGGTTGGATGCATACTTATTCAACCTCCTGCAATTTGCAGGAGGAAGAATAGGATCTCGTTGGAGCTCCTGCATTTTGCAGCAACTCCACAACAACATAAAACAAGCTCCTGCATTTTGCAGCAGGTTGAATGATGCCTCATTCTTGATTCTGCAAATTGCATCGGGTTGAATGGGTTGTCGTTGGGGTTTCTACATTTTGTAGATGGTCCACTGCAGCTTAAACTAAGCTTCTACATTTTGTAGCGGGTTGAATGAATACTCATTTTTGTTTCTACAAAATGTAGAGGGTTGAATAAGGTTTGATTCTTGTTCCTACATTTTGTAGATGGTTGGTTGAGGTGTAATTCTTAGTTCTACATTTTGTAGCGGGTTGAAGTGGGATTTGTATTTGCTTTGAAGAGACATAAACAAGAATAGGTATATTCTTGCCAAACAAATATTTATTTATAATTTTGGATGCTTTTGTGGCTGAATTGGATAGGTGGCACGTTTTTGCAGATGTGGGTTCAAGTCCCATCGAAAGCAATGCAATAGTGCACAGAATCTTTTAAAATGAATCATTATGGAAATAATGGAAGTTATGAAAGAGCATTGTGCCTTTTTAATTCCAAATTATCTATCAGATATTTTTCAGATTGTTTCAAAGAAACTGGCACAATTGCGATCTCGTATTTCATGGGAATTTAATGTAGAGTTAAATATTCACATGAAAATGGGAGTTAAATAGTTTAATTGGAAGAACATCGTTGACAACGAAGGTGTGGGTTCGAATCCCACTTTTTATGTAAATCATAAATTCTATACGTATGTACAAGAAAGGAGATAATGTAAGATGCAAAGGGCTAAAAGGGATATACGAAATCTTGTCAGAACCCAATGAGAAACTTTATTTGCAAAATGGGGAAATACACGCAGCAAGAAAAAATGATTTTGTTTTGAAACGAGTTGATGGAGTAATGGAGCATGAGTTTGAGCCGTATTTAAATAAAACTCTATCAGAAATTGAATGCCGTTTGATCAAGGATTAACCAAATATGAAGTTTATGAATGCTAAAACGATTAGGATATTCAAGTTGAGTATATATGCTTCGTTTCTATTTACTATCTTTTTGACCTTACTCCGTTTTTTTATGACTTGGCTTTCAAATATCCGGGTCCATCTGAAATTTTTTTTTAACTGTGTTGACTCTGAAAGTTTATTTGGTAAAATATTTCAATCGTCATATATCTATATATTGGGCGTTGTAATTGTAGTTGTTGGTGGTTCTATTTTGTATAAGCTAGTCTTGTATTTTTTTCGACGCTTTGCTCCATTTTTTAAAGCATCAGAGGTAATGCCAGTCCTTCTTATTGTGATTGCTCTTTTCTATTTGAACTTTTTTAAGTCGAATTACTTTTTTGGCGATTATGAGGGTGCTTATACTGTTACTTCTGGAGAAGGTCTCAAGGGAGAGCCATCTACTAGTGAAAATAAGGATTTCGTATACATAAGAAGTGAAATGCCAGAAGAATCAGATGATTCGCAAACAAGACGATACCTTTTTTATGAAACTGCTAATTTTGATGGTTTTGAGTCTGGCTTTGGTTGTGAAATAGGACTGCTAGCTTATGTTAAGACGATGTTTTTGTATTTAATAGAACAGTTGTTTCTATTGATACAGTATCAATTCATTCCATGTATGTTTCTCTTTTTTTATTATATGAAATTTAGAGCTATAGACCCCAAGTAAGTATTTGACAACAAAAAAAAGCCCGCTCAATATCCATCGAGCGGGCTTCATTATATAGGGTTGATTGTTCTTTGCTGCTTACAATGTAACACCCATTTTCCAGATTGCGATTTCGCGATAGTTTTTCTTTTCGTTGTTCACGAGCTCGCCGCTTGCCACTTTGATGATGTACTCTACGAATGCTTCGTGAGTCTCTTCCATCGTTTTGTTTTCGAGGATTACGCCTGCGTTGAAGTCGATCCAGCCCGGTTTGTTGTTGTACAGGTTCGAGTTGGTAGAGATCTTCATCGTTGGAACGTAAGAACCGAATGGAGTACCGCGACCGGTCGTGAAGAGTACGATCTGACAGCCAGAAGAAGCCAATGCCGTAGCAGCCACAAGGTCATTACCCGGAGCGCTCAACAGGTTGAGTCCTTTGGTATGGATGCGGTCACCATACATCAATACGTCTTTCACAACAGACTTACCGCATTTCTGGGTACAGCCCAATGATTTCTCTTCCAAAGTAGAGATACCACCCGCTTTGTTACCCGGAGAAGGGTTTTCATAAATAGGCTGTTCGTTTTTGATGAAGTACTCTTTGAAGTCGTTGATCAGGTGAACGGTTTTGTCAAACAGACCGGTAGTTTCGCAACGGTTCATCAGGATAGTCTCCGCACCGAACATCTCAGGCACCTCAGTCAATACCGAAGTACCGCCCTGAGCTACCAGGAAGTCAGAGAATACACCCAACAGCGGGTTAGCGGTAATACCGGAGAAGCCGTCAGAGCCACCACACTTCAAGCCCACTTTCAGCTCAGCCAAAGGTACATCGGTACGCACGTCTTTTGATGCCACTGCGTAAAGTTCGCGCATCAGCTCCATGCCGGATTCGAATTCGTCACCCACCTTCTGAGTCTCCATGAATTTCACACGCTCAGTATCGTAATCGCCGAGGAACTCTTTGAATGCAGATACCTGGTTGTTTTCACAACCCAGACCTACGATCAGCACGGCACCACAGTTTGGGTGCATCACCATATCGCGAAGGATTTTACGGGTGTTTTCGTGGTCGTCGCCCAGCTGAGAACAACCGTAGTTGTGAGGATAACCCACGATAGCGTCAACGCCAGCGCAGTTAGTCTCTTTTTTCAGCTCTTCCACGAGTTGGTTTACGGTACCGTTAACACAGCCTACACTTGGAACAACCCAAATTTCGTTACGCACACCTACATCACCGTTTTTACGACGGTAACCTTTGAAAGTCAGGTTGCGGTTAGCGATTTCAGGGAACTCCAGTTTAGGAGAATAGGTGTATTCCAATACCCCGTCGAGGTTGGTTTTGATGTTTTTCTCATTCACCAAAGCGCCTTTAGCGATGGCTTCGCGAGCGTGACCGATAGCGTATCCGTATTTCACCACGAAATCTTTCGCAGCGAAATCCTGCAACGCAAACTTATGTCCGGCAGGGATCTCATGCAGCAGGGTAACTTCGTTACCATCCACATTCACCGTTTCGCCGGCTGACAAGGTTACGATGGCTACCGCAACGTTGTCTTCAGGATTGATTCTTAAATATTGAGTTTGCATCTTGTTTATTTACTATTTAAGTATTTACAATTTACTATTTTCAAGACTGGCTTGATGTCTTCTCCTTATACTACAAGAGCCGCAGAGGATTTTACTCCGTGTTTCTCCGTGCAAAATCTCTGCGGTTCTCTGTGGTATGTCATTAACCCCGGTCTTTCTCCCTCCCTTTGGAGGAGGGCTGGGGTGGGGCTTTCTTAGATAATTCCTTTTACTGTTTCCAGCATACCTTTTTCCTGGATAGAAGCCAGGTAACCGGTGATTTTCTCAGTCAAACCAGGAACTTTGTTAAGGTCTTCGTCCCAGATGAACTCAGCGCCCAGTACACCTTTAGCTACTGCGGCAACATCGTTGGTTTTCCACAATTCAGCCAACAGGTCGATGATTGCTTTGTCGTCGTTAGGAACGATTTCCACATCACCACGTTTGCCACCTTTGTAGTAAGTAATGATACCTGCAAGACCCAAAGTCAACGCTGCCGGCAATTCGCCTTTTCTTTCCAGATAAATTTTCAAACCTGGCAGGTCGCGGGTTTTGAATTTAGGGAATGAGTTCAGCATGATGCTGGTTACGAAGTGTTTTACGAATGGGTTGCGGAAACGCTCAACCACTGACTCACCGTACTCAGCCAACTCTTTTTCAGGAAGGTCAAGGGTAGAAAGCAACTCTTCGAACATCGCTTTTTGTACGAATTTGCCGGTTACTTCGTCTTCTACGATTTCTCTTACTGTATCCAGACCTGACAGATAACCTACAGGTGACAATACAGTGTGAGGGCCATTCAGCAAAGTAACTTTACGATCGTGGTAAGGTTTTTCGCTTGGTACAAACAATACGTTCAAGCCGGCTTTATCAGCAGGGAATTCTTTTGCTAATGATTCAGGAGCTTCGATTACCCACAAGTGGAAGATTTCAGCTTTAACCACTAATTTATCTTCAACCTGTACTTTTTCAAGGATTTCGTTGATGGTATCTCTTGGGTAACCCGGAACGATACGGTCAACCAAAGTACAGTAAACACCACATGCAGTTTCGAACCATGCTTTGAAGTCTGCACCCAGGTTCCACAATTCGATGTATTGCTCGATACATTTTTTCAATTCAGTACCATTGTGGAAGATCAACTCACATGGGATGATGTGAAGACCTTTGTCAGCTGCGCCATTGAAGGTTTTGAAACGGTGGTAAAGCAACTGAGTCAGTTTGCCAGGGTAAGATTTAGCAGGAGCGTCCTCCAGTTTGCAAGCAGGATCGAAAGCGATACCCGCTTCAGTTGTATTAGAAACAACAAAACGCATTTCAGGATTTTCAGCCAGTTTCATGTATTCATCAAACTGAGTGTAAGGGTTTAGACCACGGCTGATCACGTCGATCAGTTCGATGCTGTCCACTTGTTTACCTTTGTCAAGACCTTGCAGGTTAAGGTGGTAAAGGCAATCCTGATCGTTCAGCATATCTACCATACCGTTTTCGATGGGTTGAACCACTACGATGCTGCTGTTGAAGTCAGCTTTTTTGTTCATGTTCCATACGATCCAATCAACGAATGCGCGGAGGAAGTTACCTTCACCGAACTGAATAATGCGCTCAGGATATTGGCTGGCGCTCACGTTTTGTCTGTTTAAAGCTTTCATTTTTGTATAGTTAAGTTAGTGAAATAGTCAAGGTTTTTAGGGATTGAAGGAGTGAGGGATTGAGGGTGGGAGTTACCGCTCCGTTTACTCCATATAACTCCATCTGACTCCCTTTTTACTCTTTAGTAAGAGGTATAATAATTAATATTTTCTCCGGTCAGGATATCAATCGGCATATAATTGATCTGTTTGACCAGTTGCTTAAATACCAGAAAATCGCACAGCGCTTTCACACCGTTGTAACCCTGTACTTCAGGGCGTTGGGCGATCAGGTAGTTAACCACCCCTTTTTTGAGGAACTCCACATTTCGGTCGAGCAGGTCATAACCGATCACTTGTATGTCTGTCCGTCCGAAATCTTCCAGATACCCAGCTACCATATAGGTCAGCGAGTTAAAGATAACGGCCCCTTTGATGTTGGGGTTGCTTTCCAGCAAGCTCTTTATCGCCAGTCGGTTCTGTTCGGGGTTGACGGCATTGAGCTCCACTGTGGTCGTATTGCACTCGGGAAAATGGTTGTTCAGGTAATGCAGGAAGCCTTTTTTGCGTTCCAATGTCTGGTTAGAACCCAGATTTCCGATCCGGTAAGTATGAAACAGGGCGATGGTCGAATCCTGTTGCATGGATAGCATCAGTAATTTAGCCGCAATCAATCCGCTTTGAAACGAATCCTGTCCAAAGTAGGCGAGAGGCTCCGGTTTTGTAATCAAAGAATCGAGCAACACAAACGGAATACTTTTTTCTGATAGACCTTCGGCGAATATTTTTGACTCCTCTTTAAAGAAAGGAGGGAAAAGTACCGCATCGGGTTCTGATTGCATTACTTTCTCAAAAGCCAACCGGCAGGAGTAGACATCATACTGGTTAAAGTAGATGTAGCGCATCGAGACATTCAGCGGGGCAAATTCGTCTGCCGCTCTCTGGATACCCTCTTCCACTTTTTCCCAATAATCCCCTTCATTATATATAGGTAAAATGCACACGAACTGAAACTTCTTCTTCAGCGCCAGTACTGAGGCATATACGTTGGGGCGGTAGTTCATCGTCTTGAGCGCGTTCTCAATCTTGATGCGGCTCTCTTCTGATACGCTTCCCCGGTTGTGCAGTACCCTGTCCACTGTTCCTGCTGACACGCCTGCCAGACGGGCAATGTCCACAATTCTTATTTTATCGGTAGATTTATTCATCTGATACTTACAAATACCTCGTGTGTGCGACCACAAAATTACTAATTGAAAGATACGGTGCAAAATTACTAAAAGATTTTGTGTGTCAAAATATTTTTGTACTTTTGTGCGCGGACACACTAATTTTACACAGGCTTGTGTGTTTGTGTAAATGACTGTATATTAGCTATGTATGTTTTATCGCATAAGTGCTTACGATTTGTAAGCTTGACGGGTTTTAAACTAACTTTCATTTTACCATATAATCTAATTTTATTGCGCAATGAAAAAATTCATGGACGAGAACTTTCTTCTCGAAAACGAAACAGCCCAAAAGCTGTATCATGAGCACGCGGCTAAGATGCCGATTATCGACTATCACTGTCACCTGAATCCCGAATTTATCGCTAAAGACCGCAAGTTTGACAACCTCGGTCAGATCTGGTTGGAAGGTGACCACTACAAATGGCGTGCAATGCGTACCAACGGTGTGGATGAGCGTTTCTGTACCGGAAAAGATACTTCTGATTGGGAGAAATTCGAGAAATGGGCTGAAACAGTGCCTTACACCATGCGTAACCCGCTTTATCACTGGACTCACCTGGAATTGAAAACAGGGTTCGGTGTGGATAAAATCCTGAAACCGGAGGCTGCAAAAGAAATTTTCGATGTGTGTACCGCTAAATTGCGTACTCCTGAATATTCTGCACGCGGTTTGATGAAGCATTACAATGTGGAAGCGGTATGTACTACTGATGATCCGATTGATTCATTGGAATACCACATCGCGTTGAAAAACGAAGGTTTCGAAGTGAAAGTGTTGCCAACATGGCGTCCTGATAAAGCGATGGCTGTTGAGGTTCCTGCTGAATTCCGTGCTTATATCGAGAAATTGTCTGAAGTATCAGGCGTTTCTATCTCTAAATATTCTGATGTAATCGATGCGTTGCGCAAACGTCACGACTTCTTCGCTGAAGTGGGTTGTAAATTGAGCGACCACGGTATCGAAGAGTTCTATGCTGAAGATTATACTCAGGCTGAAATCGATGTTATCTTTAATAAAGTATATGGCGGCAAAGAGCTGACTCACGAAGAAATCCTGAAATTTAAATCAGCAATGATGGTTGAATTTGCAGTGATGGATTGTGAAAAAGGATGGACTCAGCAGTTCCACTACGGCGCTATCCGTAACAACAACTCACGTCTGTTCAAAAATCTCGGACCGGATACAGGTTTCGACTCAATCGGTGACTTTACCGTTGCTAAATCAATGTCTAAATTCCTGAACCGTCTGGATACCAACAATCAGTTGGCAAAAACGATCCTTTACAACCTGAACCCACGCGATAACGACCTGATCACTACTATGATCGGTAACTTCCAGGATGGTAGTGTAGCCGGAAAAATCCAATTCGGATCAGGCTGGTGGTTCCTTGATCAGGAAGTAGGTATGATCAACCAGATGAACAGCTTGTCTGTGTTGGGTCTGCTGAGCCGCTTCGTAGGTATGTTGACCGACTCACGCAGCTTCCTTTCTTATCCTCGTCACGAGTATTTCCGTCGCATCTTGTGTAACCTGATCGGTAAAGATGTGGAGCGTGGTGCTCTTCCTGCAAGTGAAATCGAATTCATGGGCAAAATGGTAGAAGATATCAGCTACAACAACGCTAAAAACTTCTTCCAGTTCTAATTTCCTCTTTTGCTGGATTCGCTCTAAGAGGCTAAACCTAACAGGTTTTTAAAACCTGTTAGGTTTTTCTCCGCATTCGTAAGGGTGTTCCGAATGACATACAGAGAGACGTTGAAATTTTTTGTGCAATCGGTTGCGCAAATTCAGGATAAACTTATATCTTTGCACCCCAATAATAAGGATATTAATTATTTAACCTATAAATAAGCGGTCGGTCAGTAGCCGGTTAATATAAAGATCTTCCGGTTCTGGTTCCGCTATTTACACGAATAACAAAATTATTTCAAATGAAAAAGGTTGTAACTTTTGGAGAAATCATGCTCCGTCTGGCCACTCCGGGCTATCAGCGTTTTATTCAGTCTACTGAGTTCACTGCAACTTATGGTGGTGGTGAAGCTAACGTAGCAGTATCTTTGGCTAACTACGGAATGAACGCTGAGTTCGTAACCCGTTTACCTAAAAATGATATCGCTAAAGCATGTTTGTCAAGCCTTCACAAATATGGCGTTAACACAAACAACGTAATTTACGGTGGCGATCGTTTGGGTATCTACTTCCTTGAAACAGGTGCTGTAGCACGTGCAAGTAAAGTGGTTTATGACCGTGCCAACTCTTCAATCGCTGACATCAAACCCGGTATGATCGACTGGAAAGAGGTGTTGAAAGGCGCTGACTGGTTCCACTGGACCGGTATCACTCCTGCTCTTTCTCAGGGTGCTGCTGACGCTTGTCTGGAAGCTATCAAAACAGCTAACGAATTGGGCGTGCCGGTTTCTACTGACCTTAACTTCCGTAAAAACCTTTGGAAATACGGTAAAACTGCTGCTGAGGTAATGCCTGCTTTGGTAGAAGGTTGTGACGTAATCCTGGGTAACGAAGAAGATGCTGAAATGGTATTCGGTATCAAACCGGAAGGTTTCGATTCTCACCACACCGGTGGCGAAGTGAATGCTGCTGAATTCGAATCAGTATGTACTCAGTTGATGAAACGTTTCCCACGCGCTAAGAAAGTAATCGTGACTCTTCGCGGTTCTATCAACGCTAACCACAATACATGGAGAGGCTGTTTGTATTCTGACGGTTCTTTGAAAGTATCAAAAGACTACGATATCACTCACATCGTTGACCGCGTAGGTGGTGGTGATTCATTCATGGGTGGTTTGATCTACGGTTTGCTGACTTACACAACTGATGATCAGAAAGCGCTTGAATTTGCAGTTGCAGCATCTTGCCTGAAACACACTATCTACGGTGACTTTAACCTCGTAACTGTTGAAGAGGTTGAGAAGCTGATGGGCGGTGACGCTTCAGGACGAGTATCAAGATAAAAAAAGAGCCCCCTCCAAACCTCCCCAAAGGGGAGGCTTTTGGTGGTGTACGGTATATTTAGAGAATACTTTTTCTCAACTTTCATTACCCCCAACCCCCTGAAGGGGGCTTTTGCGGTAGAAGCAATTGGTAATTTCGAGGGTTCTTGTTAAACTCCAATTGATCGCAGAAGGCAAAGTCCCCTTTAGGGGATATAGGGGTGAAATCAAAATAGATTAACAATATTAAAACTAACCCTCCTGAAAGCCCCTCCTTTGGAGGGGTGGAGAGGTCTATTATTATGGCAAGATTCACTAAAATCCAAACAATAACAGCCATGTCACAGACCGGTATGGTGCCTGTGTTCTACCACAAAGATGTGGAAGTGGCAAAACAAGTAGTAAAAGCATGTTACGAAGGCGGTGTTCGCGCTTTCGAATTCACTAACCGCGGTGATTTCGCACACGAAATCTTCGGTGAGTTGGTAAAATGGGCTGCTGTAGAGTGTCCCGAAATGGTGATGGGTATCGGTTCAATCGTTGATCCTGCTACTGCTGCATTGTACCTTCAGTTGGGTGCAAACTTCGTAGTGGGTCCGTTGTTCAACCCTGAAATCGCAAAAGTATGTAACCGTCGCCTGGTTCCTTATACTCCGGGTTGTGGTTCTGTATCAGAAGTAGGTTTCGCTCAGGAATTGGGCTGTGACCTTTGCAAAGTATTCCCTGGTGACGTAGTTGGTCCTGCATTCGTGAAAGGACTTAAAGCGCCAATGCCATGGAGCTTGTTGATGGTAACCGGCGGTGTTAAACCGGAAGAAGCTAACCTCAAAGGTTGGTTTGATGCAGGTGTTACCTGTGTAGGTATGGGTTCTAACCTGTTTCCTGCAGAAGAAATTAAAGCTCAGAACTGGGCTGCTATAACAGAGAAATGTAGAAATGCATTTGCCATAATAAATAAAGTTAGAAAGTGATGTTAGATTCCTCCTCTGCCCTGTGAAGAGCGGGGGAGGAGATTTTTATCTCTTTCTCTCGAAAATTAGAAAACACATTAAAATCAAAATACAATGAGTACAACAAATCAAGTAGCCGAGAAAGTAAAAGGTTACCGTTGGACCATCGTAGCGCTGTTGTTTTTTGCAACAACGATCAACTACATGGACCGTCAGGTGATCGGTTATCTGAAGCCACTTTTCTCTTCACCCGTTTCTGAAGGTGGACTGGGATGGTCAAATACGGACTTTGCGTTAGTGACTTCCTGGTTTACTTTTTTTTATGCCCTGGTTACTTTTCTGGCGGGCTTTATCATCGATAAAATCGGTACCAAACTCGGATTAGCACTTTCATTAATCATCTGGTCTGTATTTGGTATATTAAATGCATTTGCCGGCAGTATGGCATATATGCATGCTATAATCCGTTCATTGTTCGGTATTGGTGAAGCTGGTAACTTCCCTGCATCTATCAAAACCGTAGCTGAATGGTTTCCTAAAAAAGAACGTGCGTTGGCTACCGGTATTTTCAATTCGGGATCTAACGTCGGAGCTATGATTGCTTCGCTTGTAGTACCGGCGATCGCTTATGCAACCTGGTTTGACGGAGCTATCGCAGGCTGGAAAATGGCTTACATTATCACAGGTGTTGTAGGTTTCCTTTGGTTGTTCTTCTGGTTCGCTTTATATTCTTCTCCGGGCAAACAAAAACGTTTGTCAAAAGAGGAGTATGATTATATCCACTCTGACGATGAAGTATGTGATAATCCTGCAGAGGAAGATCAGGCTTCAAAAGTAAAATGGTATAAAGTATTAGGTTACCGTCAGACCTGGGCATTTTTCATGGGTAAATTCCTGACTGACGGAATCTGGTGGTTCCTGTTGTTCTGGTTGCCTGACTTCATGAAACAGCAGTTCAATATGGAAGGCCATGCGATCATGATTCCTCTGTTCATTGTCTATGGTGTTGCCATCGTTGGTAGTGTATCCGGAGGAGGTTTCCCGATGGTATTCATGAACAAAGGCATGGAGCCTTATAAAGCACGTTTGCTGGCGATGTTCATCATCGCAGTATTGCCTGTGTTCCTGTTGGCTACACCATATCTTGGTAGTACAGCCCGTTTCGGCGACAATGCTTATATCTATGCATTGATCGTAATCTGTATCGGAGCAGCAGCTCACCAGGCGTTTTCTGCAAATCTGTTTACTACCGTTTCGGATATGTTCCCTAAGAAAGTGGTAGCATCTGTAACCGGCATCGGTGGCCTTGCCGGTGGTATCGGAGGTGTATTGGTTCAGCAGCTTGCAGGTCGTCTGACTGACTATCACAAAGGTCTCGGAGAAGCTGCAGCTACTGCTCAAAACCTGGTTGGCGATGCTGCAACAGCGGTAGTTCAGTCGCATGTGCAAAATGCTTACGCGATCATGTTTGGTCTTTGCGGATTTGCATACCTCATTGCTTGGACAGTGATCAAACTGTTAGTGCCTAAACACAAACCTATCACGGATTTGTAATCGACCACAAATATATTGTTTTTTGAAAAGGTGCAACGGATTCGTCTGTTGTGCCTTTTTTTTATTATTTAGCCGGATGTGAGAATAATATTGTTACATTTGTGTTTGAGAGTGTAAAATTACTTCTGCCTAAGCACGGGTGTTTTACCATTCGCTTAAGAGCCTGTGAATTTAATCATTCATTAATCATATAAAGAAACCGTATTATGGACAATCTTGAAATCGACCTGCCCGAAAACATCGCGGAAGGTACCTATTCTAATCTTGCTGTTATTACACACAACAGCGCTGAGTTTATCCTTGACTTTGTGCAGATGATGCCGGGTGTGGAAAAAGCAAAAATCAAATCTCGCGTGATCATGGCGCCTGAAAATGCTAAGCGTCTTTTACTGGCTATCTCTGATAACGTAGGGAAGTACGAACGCAAATACGGCGAAATTCCTTTGCTCGAAAAGGAGATTGACCAACAGCCCTCTCCAACCGTATTGGGACCTGGCGGTAAAGCGTAATTCCTGTACCCATACAAGATAAAGAACCGCAGTGATTCTCTTTGGAGAATTGCTGCGGTTCTTTGTTTTTAATCAATAACCTAACCGGTTTTCAAAACCTGTTAAACCGGTGATATCATATTATCCGTTTCGATTCAACCGACCGAAAGTCGATGAAAGTAGGCACCCCACACCTGGCTGCTGCTCTTAGCTGCTTGCCGGATTCCCAGGATGTAAAAGCCCCCAAAAAGGGTTTAGCTCAGTACGAGAGCTTAGTCAGGTGGTTTATATTGACCTAAATCCTTATACCACTGTCAGTATCTTCGCCGCACCCGCGTATTTCACCTCCACCGGCTTTCCGTCATTTCCCAACGTGCCGAATTCAATACCAACGCAAAGCAGAATGCTGATATGCTCGTTCATCTTTTGGTATTCTTGTATCGGAATGATAAGCTCGGCCTTTTGTTCTTCGAAAATACCCTGCGTAGGCATCCATTCACTGGTGAAGATTTTCCCGTGATGGTACAGGTCACTGTTCAGGTGAATATAATTTTTCTTTTCACTATCCAGTCCGATATCCGACATGCAGCCCAGTCCTATTATCAATCGGAAAAGCGGTAGCTTTCTGTAATTATTCAGATGTACTTCGGTGTTTATCCGTGGGATTGTGATGTTTCCTGAGAGTGATTCCCTGTCGATGGTGTAGCCGATGTTGTTTTTGAAAAGGCTGTCAAAAGGATTGTTCTTATTCAGGTTAAATCCCGTAATCAGCTCTTTATGGCGAGAAAGATAGAGACTTCGTTCCCCCTGTGGGTTTTCGGTGTCACACAGCTGGATCTTCTTTGCTAATGCATTGAGCGATCCGATAAACGGATAGTCGGCCAGACGTGACATTCCCCAGAAACAACCTTTGATTCCTGAGCCCATTTGTGTGCAGCCCTTCCATTCGTGGTTATTTAGTCTAACCTTTGCAAACTTTTCCGAGCGCTTAATAGTACTCTTCTTCGGTCCGCCTTTTGCCCGCATGATGACTTCGTCACTGCCCCGCATGGTGTAAAACGATACGTTCTGCACTGTTCCCTGTACATTGAATATGCCTTTTACCTTTGCCATAATATATCGTGTTTGTGTATTGTTACTCTATGGTTATTCCGGTGATGTTATGGTGTTGATAAAGGTATGAATATTTTTCTATTCATAGTATTTGCAAAGTTATTTATTAGATAACCCATACCTTATTAAGTATGGAACATATATGGTGTAAGTATGGGATATCTATGGAATGTGTATGGAATATAGGTTTATCAACCACGTAACATCGCCGTAACATCACCGGAGCAAGGGTAGGGAAAATATAGATTGAAAACTCTGGCTTCGACCTTGTGGCGGTTCTTTGAAAAGTTACGAAATATCCGGACTTAACCTGCTTGTACCTTTTTTTAGCGACGCTGTGCCCAAAGGAAGTTACTATGCACGCCGGGCAGCGGCTTCGTGCCGCTTGCCGGGTTGATAAGACCAAACAGCCCCAGAGAAGTATAAGATAACGATATCCAGTAGTTGACTGAATTATTGAGAGGTTAAGCCTTCAATAATGATAACGATATTTTCAGCCACGAAATTAAAAATGGACGTAGTCTATTCTCAAATAAGGAAGGGTCTCTCCATTTGCAATATTAGGGAAAGTATTTTTGCGATGTAATAATATATATAAGTAGTAGGATTGAATAAATGTCGTATTAATTTACTTTTCTATTTTTACCCCTATCCCGATAGATATCGGGACCTCTAAAGGGGACTTACTGTAGTGAAAACAATGAGTTTATAACAGTAGAAGCCGTAGTTAAATTCAAATCCCACTGCGGTAAAAGCCCCCTTCAGGGGGATGGGGTAAATATGACAATAACTTATGCTCATTACTTACTATTCATTATCACGCTTTGTTTTCAAATAAAAATGAATCCAAATATAGATTATCTGAGGAAAAACTTGCTGATTTGCGGAATATATTCATAATTTTGGTTTTCGGGTTGTGAAAATAGGCTTTTAAGCTGTCTTTAAGAGGACTCTTGAAAGGATATTTTGCAATTAATCACACAGTTACACTCGTAAAGCTATTGTGTAGATGCCTGAAAGAAGGATTAGAGCCAGACTTGCGGTCGTGTTGATGAGACCTAACAGGTCTTGGTGACCTGTTAGATTCTGGACTGAAAGCAGAATCGAAATAAGATAATTCAATAACCACTAAATGATAAAATACTATGACAACAACTTCTCTTACCCAGGTGCAAACGGTACAAATCAATCTGATGCAAAAAGTATATGTGTGGATGTGTACCGCACTGCTGATTACGGCTGCTACAGCTTATGTAGTTTCCGGATCGGAAGCTGTACTGAGTCTCATCTTCAGCAGTAAAGTCAGCTTCTATGTATTGCTGTTCGCCCAATTGGGATTGGTGTGGTACCTGACCGCCAGTATCCAAAAGTTGACGCTGAATACAGCATCCATTCTCTTCGTTATCTATTCTTTCCTGACAGGTGTTACTCTCTCGAGCATCTTCGTAGTTTATACCTCGGCTTCCATTGCCTCTACCTTTGTGGTAACAGCCGCTACTTTCGGGGCTATGAGTCTCTATGGTTATTATACCAAACGAGATCTGACCTCGTGGGGTAACCTGCTCTTTATGGCTTTGCTGGGCCTGATCATCGCCTCGGTGGTCAACCTCTTTATGAATAACGAAACAATCTACTGGATCACAACCTATGCCGGGGTACTCATCTTTGTGGGACTGACCGCTTACGATACCCAGAAAATCAAAGCGCTGGTTAGCGTTGAAGATAACGAACAGACTCAAAAGCTAGCCATCCTGGGTGCACTTTCCTTATATCTGGACTTTATCAACTTGTTTTTGTATTTGCTGCGGTTTTTGGGGCGGAAGAAGTAATAGTAGAATATAATGTAATAGTTTATCCGGCGGATTCCGAAAAGCCCATAGAGTAGGAGAACTTTAAATCTTTATGTATGAATTATTTTTTGAGTGCGTTGCGAAATTATGCAACCTTTAGTGGTAGAGCCAGAAGAAGTGAGTATTGGTTCTTTGCTTTGTTTCAATTCTTATGTCTTCTAGTGGCTATTGTCATTGATAATATTGCAGGAACGACCATTCAGCCGCTGTTTTATGGCGTATTTTATTTTATCGTTGCCTTAGGACTGTTTATTCCGGGGTTGGCTGTAACAGTGCGCCGTCTGCATGATGTGGGTAAGAGCGGTTGGTTTTACCTGATTATTTTACTCCCTATCGTTGGCGCTATCTGGTTGTTGGTGCTGATGTTTACCGAAGGCAAACCGGGTGAAAACGAATACGGTATTAATCCGAAAGAGGTAACCGAAGAGCTGGCGTAATGTTTCATTGCTCATATTTGTGGCGCTTAATCACCAGATAACTGGTGATTAAGCGCCGTTTTTATTGGGTATTCGGGGCGCGACTTGAAGTCGTACTCCGAATGAGGGGATTTCAATGAATTAATAAACCGTTGAAAAGATCTGCGACCGTTTTCAAGGTTAGGGGCAGGAAGCTATGAAAACGGGCTTGCCCTTTTCATCGGCTTAAAAAAGATCACAATCTTATTCAATAGCATAGAGTTGAATATTCGTCATCAAGGATTCTTCATGATATTTCGCAAGAGAAGTGCGGATCATCTGGGTTGGATTTTGTTTGGGTACAACCTGATATAGTTGTAAATTTGCATGCGTTTTTAGGGTTATAACCCTAAAGTGTGTTTCCTGATTGATTGTATTTACGGTTATACCCCTAATCCAGAAGAGATAATTGTAGGGATAGATTTTCCGGGGGATATCTAAGTATATCGATAAGACTTTTGTTAAAGGGTCTATTGGTATATGGGGTAAGAGTTTTTTTGCTACCCCTAATTAAAGAAACTGAATTCTTATTGTCAATTGCATTTAAACCACTACTTTTACTGGTTATCAGCGACTAATGAATTAATCACTACTAACTATTATAAACAAGAATCATGACTGTAAACCGAACCTTTGGAATTGGCTATGATGAGCATGAGCCAGTGGTGTCAGAGAAAAAGAAGATTGAATACATCAACCTGAAACTGGCCGCCGATGGTTATCCGACATGTAACTACGGAATCAATACTGATTTTCTGGAGATTGCAAAACCATTATTGAATAACTACAATATCAAATCGGAATTGTTATCCAATAATGCATCACCAATAGGTATGCGTCTCAGGGATTTTCTGAAAGACTACCTCAAAGATGTACCCGGTGACAATTCTTTCGCATTTCCGAGAAAGTCGTTTATTCTCGATCGCTATGGATTGGCGCGTATTATATCCATTCCTCCGGGGGCTGATTATTACGAAAATGATCAGATTACAACGTATCGTACTGCTCAGGGGATTTTGAATAATCCGAAGTCAGATCGTCGGACAACGAAAGGGGTTTTCCACGTTGCAGAAGGGGGATTGCCTATCGCGGACGATAAAAAAGCAGTGCCAAAGGTAACTTTCTGCCGGTTGTTGCAGCACGCATTGAATCCGCCGAAAGATATAATGACTTTGCCATTTACTGCAAATCTGGAAGAACCGGCTCAGCTTTTTGTAAGCTTGATGCTGAGACCCATTGTTGTTCCTGAAGTTCCCGGAGTAATCCGCGAAAAATCAATGGAAGTCGTGTTCCTGGCTCCGGGTTCGCTGGTTTCTAACCTGGATTTCGTTGAGTCAATCTTTGGAAATGCAGGAGACCCGTTCCTGCCTGAAAACGACGCTGCATTGTCACCGGAAAACTGGACAGGACACACCGGTTGTGTGATTCTGGCTCCGCACATGCAGACCCTGACCAAAAAAGAGCTTGGCCTTCCTCATTACGACGAAGCGACCGAACGCCAGCGTCGTGACGGTATGTGTTGGAAAAATGAAGATGAAAAATATAATGATGGCAACGCTTTTAAAATTACTTGTCGTGATGAGCGCGGCGTTGTTATCACATTGATCTCCGATAACTATTTCGGTTATTGTAAAAAAGAGGTCAAGACCATGATTAGTTATTCTGCCAACCTGTTTGGGTATGCCGAAGAAGAGCACGCGGGTGGTGCAATTGCCTTCCGTAGCTATAACCTGGGAGAGAAATGTTACATTGATGAGCGCATTCCAACCAATGGAATGAATTTTGCCTCATTTGTTTCCCTGTATGCCGATTTGGTGGACTTGCAGAAAGAAGGATACGCGATTGACAGCAACCACAGAAATGTGATTTATGTTCCGGAAGATACCGTATTCGATTTGAAAACGCAAAGTATTACCTGGAAGCAGGGAGCCGGAAAACAATCGATCAAACTGTTGCCGTACAAAGTATATATCTACCCGAATGGCTATAAAGTCGAAATGAAAAAGCGCCTGGAAGGTCCTAAATGGCATCTGGTAGGTACGTATGCTGAAGGAACCCTTTGCCATAAGCCATGTACTGTTTCGGGCGGTGGTAAATCCGAGATCTCAAAATCCATTAAGGATGCAATGATTCAGGGATCGTACATCGTCGGCGACCTGAACGAAGATATGGATATGGTGGAGAAAATCATGGCTCATGATTTTTCAACCCGCTTTAAAGTTCCGGCTGATTATTCGGTAAATAAACCCCGTCACATCTTAAGCCCCAAGCGCTCTCTGGGATCGGTGATTAAATTGCTGACTCCATCCGATATGTACACTGATGAGTACAATGAATGGTTGGCATCACTACCTCAGCGTATAAGAGTGTTGATCTACGTTATTAAAGGTAACTATTCTGCTGAATGGGATGCTGACTGGCGTAAATATTTCTCGGTGGATAAGGTTAACGGTATTCCCGGCAATGAGTTGAAATTCCACAATAATAAACTGTTGTCGAACTACCTGCGCGTTGGTCACGAAGAAGACGGTTCCTGGAGAATATTCCTGTTGCGTCAGGACTTTAACCCTTCAGCCAAAGTGCAGGTTGAAGATGATATCACAGCCTCTATTATTTTGGATGCTGATAAACTGTCTCATTTGAATCCGGAATACAAGAATCCGAGTGTGAAGATTGTCAAGAACTGTGAAGCTCGCTTATTCCAGCGTCCGGATGACTGTATCATTAAAGGATATGACAAACAGGGCGAAAAAGACCTGTCAAGTCCCGGTACCTTCACTTCGAACTTTGAACCGCTGACCCGTAAAGAAGTTCAGGAGATTAAGGATGACGCTATTGGATTTGAATTGTACACTCAACCGGTGAAAGATCTGATCAATAACTTCCTGGCAAGCGATAGCCCTGAGTTTTTGGTTATTCCTTCGGAGCCCCGTTTGGTTGATGGTAAACCGTCTAAGAACCCGCGTTACCTGCAGACCCGTCCTGATCTGGTAGATCCGCTGGATAAATATGTGGGTGAAATTTCAACCCGTATTTTCCGTAAAATTCCACTGGATGAACCGTTGTATATGCCTGTGAATGCAGTGCTTCCCGGACGTAGAAACAACCCTGCAGAACCGGAGAACAATGTTCCGCCTTTGGCTGTGTACAACCCGATCCACTATCAGGAGTTGCCTGAGTTGTTCATCGATTTCATCTGTAGTATTACAGGTAAATCTCCATCAACAACAGGTTTTGGTTCTGAGGGCGCTTTGACAAAAGGACCGTTCAACAACTTGTTGCCGGCTGCTGATTTGAACAACGCTTTCTTATCATATATTCTGACAGACTACCACGGTTTCAGTACAGCTGCGGGTTACGTTGGTCCGAAGTATAAAGTTGACCACGACGTTAGCTTGTTGATCCCGGAAATCTGGTGTCGTATGACAGTTGAAGAACGCGATCCGAAGTTCCTGATCGAGAACGGATACCTGGAAAAAGTGGAAGACTTTGAACACAACGGACGGAAAGTAGATGCCAGTTTGTTGGGATACCGCATCACAATCAATTTTGTGAAACACTTCATGGCACGTATTTTCAGCCGGGCAGATGCCGTATTCAGCGAAGACATGTTGCGTCCTGAATTGCAGGACATGGATATGTTTATTGCGTCAATCGACAACCTGTCTGTCACTCAGAAACGTGTAGCTGAAGGTTTGATGAAAGATGGAACCATCGAAAGGTTATGTCCTCCATTGAAAGCTTTGGTGCACATCATGATCGATGGCCATTACAAAGGTAAAGACCGCAATCATCCGGATGTCCGGAAAATGTTTGAGCGTGAGGTCGTTTTGAACAGTGACTGGTATAAGGCTCGTTTGGTTGAAAAACAAAACCGCGATATTGCATTGTGGACAAAGAATGTCGCTTACATGGAAGACGTTTTGAGCCGCAAAAACTTTGCCTCTACAGTAGTCCGGTTGGATCTTCCATCGAGACTGGAGGCGGCGAAAGCGAAGCTGGAAATGGTAAGCAGTCCGTCATACCTGGATTATCTGAAAGGTTCGTTGGGTGTTGATCCGATGCAACCGATTGCTGAATAAATTTCTTGAATGATATATTTTGAAGGGGTGCCGAAAGGTGCCCCTTTTTTCTTGCTTCGGAGTTGAAGACAATAAATGCTAGTTAACGCATTGTATTATGTAGGAGAAACATTATATTTGTACTACATAATTGTGTGTTGTGATTGATGCTCGAATGAAACGAGCAGGAATAAATATTCATAAAGGCTATGATATTATAGTATGATACCGATAGTTATCAACACAATATGTGGCTCGAACAAAATAAATTATGTCAGATGAAATTTGTTAACAGAACAGAAGAACAAGCACGTATTCGGAAAATTATTACCGGTGATAAGTCTGGTTTTATTGTCGTATATGGTCGCAGACGTTGTGGTAAATCCACACTTTTAAAACGGGTATTAACTGAAACGGATATCTATTTTATGGCGGATCAGACTGAAAGTACACAGCAAATCACTTTGTTAGCACAGACTTTATCAAATGTTATTCCAGGTTTTGATTTAGTGAAATATCCCAATTGGGAAGCCCTGTTTACTGTATTGAATCAACGTATTACCACCAAAATAACCTTATGCTTAGATGAATTTCCTTATCTGGTAAAGAGTTCTCCCGAACTGCCTGCGACAATACAGCGATTGATAGATAAAGGAGAAAACCGCTTTCATTTGATTATTTGTGGATCATCTCAGCAGTTGATGCATGGATTGATTATTGACAGTACAGCTCCATTGTACGGACGTGCTGATATTATTTTGAAGGTTCGGCCTATGAAGCTTCCATATCTTCAGGAAATATTGAAATGCGGGGCAGAAGAGGCAATTACTGAATTTTCGATATGGGGAGGGGTGCCGCGTTATTGGGAATTACGCTTACAGGAGCAAAGTCTGAATGATGCTTTGCTTTCACATCTTTTTTCTCCGTTGGGAACATTGATTGAAGAACCTTTGCGCTTATTTGTTGATGATATGCGTGATACGACGCAATCATACACGATTCTGACTTTGATTGGTAATGGGGTACACCGGCTATCTGAAATTGCTGCACGGTTGGAAAAGCCTGCGACTAGTCTAGCCGGACCATTAGACCGCCTGATTCAACTTGGGTATATCGAACGTGAGCTCCCTTTTGGCGAAAACATCCGGAATAACAAAAAAAGCTATTACAGGATCTCGGATCCATTTGTGAATTTCTACTTTACTTTTGTTGTTCCTAATCGTTCCCTGATAGAGTTAGACAAGGGCAATCTTGTTTTAGAACGTATAGCCGGGCAAATTCCCGGATATATATCTTTTTGGTGGGAGAAACTATGTCGTCAGGCAATCTCTGGTATAGAAGTGGATGGGTACATCTTTGGTTATGCGCGTAGTTGGTGGGGGAATGTCTCAAAGGACGAACGAATTGAAGTGGATGTGGTTGCTGAATCTATTGATGGCAAGGTGTTGTTAGTAGGCGAATGTAAATGGACGGAAGCTGAAAATGTATCAAGATTAGTGCGGGAGCTTGAAATCAAAGCTTCAAAACTGCCTTTTGCCAAAGGAAAAGAAATTATTCCTTGTCTATTCTTAAAAACTAATCCGGTTGATTCTATTCCTTATAAAATATTTTTCCCCGATGATATTGTCCGGATGTTAAAATGATGGTCGCATATCTGTAACCCCTTAAAAGGTCAATGTTCGTTTCTACAATATATTCAGCCCAAGGCAACGTACTGAAATAACGTTGTCCTGGGCGTTTTTTTGAAATAATCATTACTTTCATTCCGTTTTAGAGAATAAACATTGCAAAACCAGATTTGTATGGGATTTTCAGGAATATGTAAAATAAAGCAGCTCATACTGCTCCTCCTTCCGGTAATAACTCTCATTACCCAGTCAGTAGCAGCGCAAACCGATTCTGTAAAACCGATTCCTGATACAGTATCTGTTGTCAGGATTTCTCCCCGATGGTATAATTCGAAATATGTGAAAGAGAGTATTGTTCCGGCAAGTCTGGCAGCGGGAAGTCTGGCTATTATGGCTGTACCGCACCTGAAGGAGGACTTGCAAAGACAATTGAGCTGGAATAATCAATTGAGTAAACATTATATCAATCTGGGTGAAGATTATGTCCGTTACGCTCCGATTGCTGCAGAGTATGCATTAAACCTGTGTGGGGTAAAAGCAGAGCACAAATTTATTGACCGTACCGCGGTTCTGGCGGTAGCCTGTGTGGTTAACGATTTTGTGGTGTACAGAACCAAATTGTTGGTACATGAAACCCGTCCTGACCGCCGGGCAAGGGAATCATTCCCATCGGCGCACACTGCTATGGCTTTTGTTTCGGCTACTTTTGTTTCAAAAGAGTTGGGATACATCAGCCCCTGGGTTTCGGCAGTGGCATATCTCTCAGCCGGATATGTCGGGTTTTGCAGGGTTGCGGACAATGCTCATTATGTAAATGACGTATTGATGGGAGCTGCTGTTGGTATGATGACCACTCAGGCCTCATATTGGGCCTATGATTCGCTGAAGAGACGATTGGGGGCGAAGTTAACCTTAATGCCGTCTGTACAATCCCGGCAGACGGGGTTTTATGTCAGTTACAGTTTTTGAATAGGTAATTTCTTTAAGATTACTAACTTTGGCGCAAGATTTTGACGAACAGTTATCTATGATATGTTGAGAAGTGCAACTTTCAGATAAGGTGGAGTATAGTTGGCTCTGAAATCAAGCTATAATAAACAGTCTATAAGCAATAAGAACTCACTCGATAATTATGAATAATTCATGGAAAAAGAAGCTGGGGGGAGTTTGTGTGATGAGTATCGTTTCTATTTCATTCGCTTTTACCCAGCAATCAAAGGAACTCTCTTTTTTCATCCAAAAGGCCCTGCAAAACAGTCCGTTACTCAAAGACTACCGCAATCAACAGGAACAGGGCCGGATTGATAGCTTGCGTACCCGTGCCGGCTGGGGGCCTCAGGTGAGCTTCAATAGCACGAACTATTATGCCCCGGTACTGAACGGATGGGGATATGACCAGGCGATTACCAACGGGGCAAATATGAATACGGGTGTGTCAATTTCGAAAGAGATAGTCGGCCGACAGAACCAACGTAACCAGTTGGAAGCAACTACCCTGCAAAACCGTTCCCTCCGCAATACCGGCAAGATCTCAGAACAAGAGCTGAAAAAGAGTGTGACCAGCCAGTTCCTGGTAGCCTTTGGGGATTGGCAGCAGTATCTGTTTAACGACGAGATGCTGAGCCTGCTGAAAAAAGAAGAGCTGATTCTGAAAAAACTGGCAGAAAGAGGTACTTATAAACAGACCGAGTATCTGAGTTTCCTGGTCAGTCAGCGACAGCAATCGTTGCAGGTGGAACGGCTCAAAAGCCAATACCAGAGTGATTATGCCTCATTGGGGTATTTGTGTGGCATAGAAGATACTACGTTTCAGGCATTGACTGACCCGCTGCTTCACATGGAGGTATTGCCCTCCTTTACCCAATCCACCTTTCACGAACAATATGTCATTGACAGCCTGAAATTGAAGAATAGCGATAAACAGATTGATTTCTCCTACAAGCCCAAAGTCAGCATTTTTGCTGATGGGGGATATAACTCTTCGTTAATTGAGAAGCCTTTCCGCAACTTCGGGGTAGGGGCAGGATTTACCGTCAGCATTCCTCTTTATGATGGAGACCAGCGGAAGATGCAGCACAACCGCATTGCACTGGATGAGGTGACCCGTCGCGGAAATCAGGATTTCTTTGCATCGCAATATCATCAGCAAATCAATCGCCTGTTGCAACAATTGCAAGCCAACCGCAGACTTACCCACGAACTTAACCAACAGATTACCTATACCCGCGCCCTGCTCGATGCCAATCATAAATTGCTGGAAATAGGAGAGGTGCATATTGCGGATTATATTCTGGCAATCGGCAACTACCTGACTGCAAGGAATATGTTGGTATCCAACACCATTGAAGGGTATCAGATCGTCAATGAACTGAATTATTGGAACCGGGAGAAATAATGGCGCATGTGATATTATGTTGTCCTTTCAGGACGCAATCTGAATCGGATCATATTTATACCCAAGGCGTTGACGTTGGGCTGAGATGTATTCCATACAAGCCGTTATAGAGCCTTTTTTTGAGTGCTATTTTAATTCTGTAAATCTCCACAAAGTGGCAGCATAACTTAGCTCAATGGATACGCCTTGGGGCATAATGAACAAATAACGAAATATTTATACGAATGAAAAAGCTCCTCCCATTCGCCCTGATCATCGCCCTGACGATCGCATCCTGCAAGGGCAAAGAAGCATCATCGGATGATGAAAAGACTACCGCCGGGCGTACTCCGGTAGCTATTGCCAATCCTCAAACCGGACAGATGGACGAGGTGACAGAGCTTAATGCCACCTCGGCGTTTATGGTGAAAACCTTCGTGAAATCCAATACAAACGGATATCTCCAGGAGGTGAACGTACAGTTGGGACAACAGGTTAGTAAAGGAAAGCGTATGTTTGTCGTCCGGTCGAAGGAGGCGGAGCATTTGGGAACAACTGTTTCAGCATTGGATAGTAGCATGCGCTTTAGCGGAACCGTCCGCATACCTTCTCCGGGAAATGGATACATTACCCAACTGACCTACCGGGTGGGCGATTACGTGCAGGATGGCGAAACGCTGGCTGCGATCAGTGATATTAACAGCCTGGTTTTTATGCTGGAGCTTCCGTATGAACTGCGCCCTTTTTTGTCCAACAATAAAACGCTTCAGTTGACCTTGCCCGATAATAGCAAAATTACCGGAACACTTTCTAATTCTATGCCAATGGTTGACCCTGTGGCACAGACACAAAGGTTTATCATCCGTATTCCCGGTGGGCTTTCTATCCCCGAGAATCTGGTAGCCCGGGTGAATTTCATCAAACGGACAAAATCACATACCGTCTCTTTGCCTAAATCAGCGATTCTGACCAATGAGGTGCAGAGCGAATTCTGGATTATGAAAATGACAGATCGCCAAACAGCAGTGAAAGTTCTCGTCAAAAAAGGCATTGAGACGAAAAGCCGGGTTGAAATCCTGTCACCCGGACTGGCTCCTACTGACCGGATATTAATCAGTGGCAATTATGGACTGCCCGATACGGCAAAAGTGGTTGTTGAAAAAAGTCCGGCACGATGAACAAGTTCTTTATAACCTACAAGAATCCGCTGTCTGTAGCTCTGGTGATCATCATCCTGGGCGGAATATATTCCTATAATAAACTACAGACCACGCTTTTTCCTGAAATCACTTTCCCGAAAATCAAGGTGATTGCCGATGCGGGTGAGTTGCCGGTGGATCAGATGATGTTTACCGTCACCCGACCGTTGGAACTGGCGATGAAGAAAGTGCCCGACCTGAAGACCTTACGCAGTACCACCAGTCGTGGAAGTTGCGAAATCTCGGCATTTATGGATTGGGGCTCTAACATAGACTTAGGTCAGCAACGGATTGAGTCAAAGATTAACGAAATCCGGAATGAATTGCCCGCAGACATCAAAATTACGGTAGAGCGAATGAATCCGTCTATTCTACCGGTTATCGGATATACTCTGGAGAGTCACAGCCGTTCGCCCATTGACCTGAAATACCTGGCTACCTATACCATTAAGCCTTTCCTCTCACAGGTGGATGGGGCTTCGGAAGTACGGGTGATCGGTGGAAAAGAGAAAGAATACTGGGTGATGCTCAATCAGAGCAAGATGAGCAGCATGAGCATTACGCCTGAAAAAATCAAGACGGCGTTGAGCCAGACCGGTTTCGTAAAATCAAACGGCTATCTGACCGATTACCGCCTGCTTTACCTGACTACCACCGATGCCCGCATTGACAACATCAACCGGCTCAATGATGTGATCATCAGCAATGATGGGAAACGCATTGTTACCCTGAAAGATATTGCGCAGATTGGCATTCGCGAAGCAAAGGAATATGTAAAGATCAATGCAAATGGAAAAGAGGGGATTCTGATTGCCGTGGTGAAACAACCCAACGCCAATCTGATAGACCTGTCCGATCGCATGGCCAACAAACTGGATGAGCTGAAAAAGGTGTTACCGCCGGATGTCTCTATTCATCCCTATTATGTACAGGCTGAGTTTGTCAATGATTCCGTCAAAAGCGTAACCGATGCCCTTTGGGTGGGGCTGTTGCTGGCTATTTTTGTAGCAATCCTGTTTCTCCGTTCGGTCAAAGCCAGTACTACGATTTTGATTACCATTCCGGTTACGTTACTGCTTTCGCTGATTGTCTTTTATGCAATCGGGCAGACGCTCAATATCATGACCATCGGAGCTCTTGCTGCTGCAATCGGCTTGATCATCGACGATGCCATTGTGGTCGTGGAGCAAATTCACCGGACACACGAGGAGCATCCCGATGAACCCTCTTCCCTGTTGGTACAGAAAGCCATTAAATACCTTTTTCCGGCCATGGTGGGTTCGTCTCTGAGTACGATCGTCATCTTTCTGCCCTTTGTCCTGATGAGTGGTGTGGCAGGTGCCTATTTTAAAGTGATGACCAATGCGATGATTATCATTCTGGTCTGTTCGTTTTTTGTTACCTGGGTAGGTCTGCCGGTCATCTATCTGTTACTATCTCCTGAAAAGAAGAACGTCTTTTTGCCCAAGAAACAGGAAGACAAGCCGCTGGCAAACGGGAAACGTCACTGGGTTTCCTTCTTTGTGGAGAAACCGTGGATCAGTCTCTCTTTCATGGCGTTGCTGGCCATCTCAATCGCACTTATATTTCCGCGACTTGAAACCGGCTTTCTTCCCGAAATGGATGAGGGGAGTATCGTGATGGATTACAAAACACCGCCGGGAACCTCATTGGACGAGACAGACCGCACATTGCGTCAGGTGGAGAAAATGTTGCTACAGATCCCGGAAGTGGAAGCCTATTCCCGACGTACCGGTACTCAAATGGGATTCTTCATTACCGAACCGAATAATGGCGATTACCTCATTCATTTGAAAAAAGATCGCAACCGTTCTACAGAAGAGGTGATCAGCGATATCCGTAAACAGATCGAATCGACCCAGCCGTCGTTACAGATTGACTTCGGTCAGGTGATTGGCGATATGCTGGGGGATCTGATGGAATCGGTGCAGCCGATAGAGGTAAAGATTTTCGGAACAGACCGGAAGAAGCTGGAGGATTTATCGAAGCAGATTGCAGGAATAGTCGAACATGTAAAAGGAACGGCGGATGTATTCAATGGTATCACCATTGCCGGTCCGTATGTGAGTGTACATCCTAAAAATCTGGCTCAGTTCGGAATGACTCCGACTGACCTGCAATACCAGATGCAGACCGCGATGGAGGGAAATGTGGAGGGTACCGTCTTTGATAAAAACCGCCTGACCCCAATCCGGTTAATCTATCCCGATAACAACACTACCGGAGTCGCCGATATCAGCCGCTCTCAACTCTTCCTGCCCAACGGACAGTTAAAGCCCATTACTGAACTGGCAACGGTGCAGTTAGTTCCCGGCGATGCAGAGATACAGCGTGAGAATTTGCAGAATATGGGGATTGTAACGGCTCGTCTGAGTGCACGCGATCTGGGTAGCGTGATGAGGGATGTTCAGCGGGAAGTTTACCGGAAGGTGAAGTTGCCGCAGGGGTACAATATAGAGTACGGCGGGGCCTTTAAGGAACAGCAGCAATCATTTCATGAATTGTTATTTATCCTGATAGCCGCCAGCCTGCTGGTCTTCTATGTGATATTGGGCCTTTTCAAGAAATTCAAAATCACATTGCTGATTCTGTTAATTGCTGTGCTGGGGATTTCGGGGAGCTATCTCGCACTTTACATTACCGGAACGCCGTTGAATGTAGGAAGCTACACCGGTTTGATTATGATTGTTGGGATTATCGGAGAGAATGCTATTTTCTCCTTTCTGCAATACAAGAAGTCAAGAAATAGTCTGTCGGTGGACGATTCGATTGTCTATACCATAGCCACCCGTCTTCGGCCGAAGCTGATGACGGCATTGGGTGCTATTGTGGCATTAATGCCGATTGCCTTCGGTATTGGAACCGGAGCACAGATGCACCAACCGATGGCCATAGCCATTATTGGCGGCTTTATTGTGGCGTTGCCGCTGTTGCTCATTGTCTTGCCTACAATGATTAAGGCGTGGCGGATTCAGTAAATGATTTGTCACTGTAGAGATACTCCGTAAAAATAAATGAGTCGCGACCTGATGTCACGGCTCATTTGTTTTTCTTCAACTTATATTTATCCACCTGTTTTCTTTTACACTTTCAATGATTGCATCGATCACTTTCATGTTGCCAATCGCATCATCCAATGGCGTGGGTACAGGCTTATCCTCCAGTATTGCCAGGGAAAAGGCGTCTGCCTCAAGCGTGTATTGATCCACCGGTGTAAACGAAAACTCCTTAACTCCATCGTTATTGATCAGCTCTATTGTTGTGGTTCCGGCAGGTGGAGCATTGACCGGGATCTTAATATTGATTTGTCCGTTTGTACCCGATATGACGGTTCGCTGGAAAGAGAACAACTGGGTAGAACAGGTAAAAGAGGCCGATTTACCGGAAGAGAATTTCATCAGACCAGAGGTAAGCCGGTCAGTATGCATTTGAGGATCCGTATCCATCAAACCCGTAACTGCTTCCGGTTCCTCTCCATAAATAAACCGGGGGAAGGATATACAGTAACAACCGATATCCATTAAAGCCCCCCCGCCTATTCCCATCTGGTTACGGATGTTTGCCGGATCGTCGTTGTAATAGGAAAAGATGGTGTGAACCGATCGGACTTCTCCGATGACCCCATTCCTGATGAGGGATAACACCTGATGCCACTGCGGGTGAAAGCGATACATGAAGGCTTCCATCACTTTCAGATGAGGATACTTCAGTGTTTCATCCACCAGTTTTCTTGCATCTTCCGTATTAAGCCCGATAGGCTTCTCGCACAATACATGCTTTCCGGCTTCAAGCGCCTTGATTGTCCAGGGGACGTGCATGTGGTTCGGGAGCGGATTGTAAACGGCATCGATATCCGGATCCTGCAACAGCTCTTCGTAACTACCGTAATATTTCCCGATATTTAAATTTCCGGCTACTTCCTGAGCCTTGGTTATGTCGCGTGAACAGATAGCCACTACTTCGGAATATTCACCTTGCTGAATAGCGGGAATTACTTTCTCTGTTGCAATTTTAGCAGTGCTTAATATGCCCCATCTGATTTTTTGTTTCATGTTGGTGGTGTTTAGATTTACAGAACGATTAGAGGTCTCTAAGTTAGTAAAATGTGAGATGAGTTGATCTCTCAAACGTCAAAAACAAAGACTTTTCTAATTTCGGAGTTGTTGACCTGACTCAAACCTTTTCCTGTAATTGATTACCTTTCTGATTTAGTTTGGAATTGCTCTAAATGTATGATATACAGTTGTTAAAATAATATGTTTGTCTCGGGTGAGAATGAATATTAGCACTTGTGTTAAAGAATAATCTTTATCTTTGTTGAGTCGTTAACCCAAGGTATCCTGAACCCGATTAAGATTTATACTATCATTTATATCCCCAACAGCTTATGAAAAAAATCTACCCGTTAATGGCCAGAATGGCCTTTATTGCATCATTGTTATTACTATGTCCGGCATTGACCCGTGCGCAATACCCTGAAATCACGGCGGATGCCAATACCGTGTTGCTGGAGCATTTCAACCAATCCACAGCCGGTACATTAAAATCTGCGCTTACCTATTCCACCAGTCTGGACGGACTGGGAGACGCTGCTGATTTTACCAACAATAACTTTGTACGTTATCCGGCTTCCACATCAGAACTGTCCAATGCAGCCACCATTGAATTTTGGGTGAAGCCTACTGCCTATAATTTCGGACTGGTCTGTATCAACTGGAGCAATACGACTACGGCTCCCGGAGGCGGATATGTGTTTCATTCATCCATTAATGCGGATGGAAAGATTACGACTTCCAGTTGGAACGGGCATGGTGACGGTTCGCTTACCGGCAACACCGTATTGCCATTGAATGCGTGGACGCATGTGGCCATCAGTTGGGCAAGCGGTTCTACCAAAATTTATATTAACGGGAAGGTGGATGCTCAGATGGCGACATCGATTAATCCGTCTATTAATAGCAGTAGCTATGTTTATTTGCCTTACTGGGGAAATAGCAATGCGGTTACGATTGACGAGCTGCATATCTCGAAAGTGCAGCGGACCGATGCCGAGATTGCGAGCCGTATTCCGGTCTTCTTCAGTGAAACGCAATCAGATGCCAATTCGGTAATCCTAGATCACTTTAACCAGACTACTACCGGTACGGTAACCAATACACTGAACTATTCTTCCAGTCTGAACGGGTTGGGAAAAGCAGCCAATTTTACCAATAATAGTTTTGTGCGTTACCCGGCGACTACTTCAAGTCTGACAAACGCAGCAACGATAGAGTTTTGGGTAAAACCGGAATCATACAATTACGGTTTGGTTTGTATCAACTGGACTAATACGACTGTCAAACCATCGGCAGGGTATGTCTTTCATTCTTCTGTGAATGAGTTTGGGAAAATTACGATGTCGAGTTGGAACGGAGCAGGTGGAGGGGGACTGACCGGTAATACCGTTTTGCCGTTGAATACCTGGACGCACGTGGCCCTGAGTTGGGGAGCCGGATCGTCAAAGATTTATATCAACGGGAGATTGGATGCGCAATCGTCAGTATCCATTGCTCCATCGGTGAATAGTACCAGTTATGTTTACCTGCCTTATTGGGGAAATGCAAATCCTGTTACCATTGATGAATTGCATGTGTCGAAAGTCCAACGTGCTGATAGTGAGATCGCGTCGCGGATTCCGATTGCAACCTCTGTTATCTCATATGTAAAGAAAAGAGTGTCAGTTTATCCAAATCCGGCAACAGACGTTTTGTATATTAGTGCTGTTGACGCAGGTACCCGGGTGAAGGTATCCAGCCTGGATGGACAGGTGTTGATAAATACGGTGTTAAATGGCAATCAATTGAATATAAGTGGTCTTACAGCCGGAGTCTATTTGCTGAGATTGGATAACGTAGCAGACGTTAGTTCGGTGAAGTTTATTAAGCAGTAATCATCTTATCAAATGAAACGTATAACGGTTTTGTAGTGGAATGAGGGGATATGCTTAATTAGCAGTATATCCCCTCATTTTCATTTGGTAAAAGACAATATTCGGGAAGGTTTAGGTGTAAAACCGCTATCTTTAAGTGATAAAGACAGAAACTAAAGATGATGATACAGTTAGAAAACGAACAAATCAAAGCGTCAGTATTGGCACTGGGAGCCGAGCTGAGATCGTTGGTCGATAAAAAGAGTGGCAAAGAGTGGATGTGGCAGGCTGATCCAGCCTTTTGGGGAAAGACAAGTCCGATACTTTTCCCGATTGTGGGCGCATTAAAAGGAAATGCTTACCAGTATGAAGGAAAGAGTTACAATCTGCCCCGTCACGGTTTTGCCCGTGAGATGAATTTCGATGTGCGTAAACAAGAGGGGGATTCTGCGGTTTTCGGATTGAGTTCTACAGAAGAGACACGGTCATTGTTCCCGTTTGACTTTGACCTGGAGGTGGAGTATATCCTGGTGGGAGCAGCATTGCGTGTGGAATACCGGGTTAAGAACAGCTCCGTATATAAACCGATGTGGTTTTCTCTCGGCGCGCATCCGGCTTTTGCCATCGAGGTGAATGAGGATAAGGTTTATAGCGATTATCAGCTTTGGCTGGAACAGGATGAGGTGCTGAACATTCACCCGTTACAGGGTAACCAACTGCTCCGGAAAACAGAGGTGGTCCCGTTGGAAAACGGAGTCTTGCCCCTTTCTTATCCGTTGTTCTATAACGATGCTTTGGTGATGACTGATATGAAGAGTCAACGCATAGTCTTACAGAATAGTAAGGATGACCAGAAGCTGACTTTCAGCTTCAGTAACTTCCCTCATTTTGGAATCTGGGCGGTAAAGGATGCCGATTTTGTTTGTCTTGAACCCTGGTCGGGTGTGGCTGATTTTGAAGACCACGATGGAGAACTAACCCGGAAATTTGGTATCAACCAATTAGGACCAGGAGAAAGCTGGACTGCGGAGTGGAAGGTGGAAATTGATTGATTGGTACTGAGCTATAATAAAGAAGTGGGTGTCTGTTCGGGATGGATTTTTAGCCAAGCTTACAGATACCCACTTTCTTGTTTCTTTGGCAATATTAGTCGATTTTAGGGTAACTGTCTCACTTTATAGTGATTATTTATCTACAAATTATAATCTGCAATTAAAACTGATTTTCCGAATCCTGTAATTTTTTCTCATATTATAATCTGAGCGGAGTTTGTTTATTCCGGGTTTTGACTTCGAATATTAGTGCAATACATTTGTCTTTAAAATTTCTCGATATTAATTGTTATAGCATGAATGGTATATGGCAAAAGGCCGGACAGGTAACTCCGCAACCTCCTCTAAGGAGCCATTCGGTTTTGATCCTGGGGGATAAATGTGATTACGGGCAATTGATTAATGAGAGGCTGGAATCAGACTTTGTCGTAAAAAAGGTGGATAGCGTTTCCATGGCTCTGGATATTCTTCAAAACGAAGGGACGGATATCTTAATCGTGTGTGAAAGAAAGCCTGGACAGGATTTAAAGGTCCTCTGCAAGTCTATAAAAACAAATAAAACTACTCATCATATCGGCATCATTGTAATTTCAGATTCAATGATTCTTGAGCATCAGATCGAGTTTTATAATTGTGACATTGATGCTTTATTTACCTATCCGATAGATCTCCGATTGGTGGTAGTGATGATTGGAAATCTACTCCGGAAAGGAAAAATTAAATCTGAATTATTGAATAGAGGGGATAGAGCCAGTGTTAATATTCCCTTGAAGAAACATCTGACGGGTGATGAGGCTTTTATCACGAAAGCAGCCGGAATAATTGAAGCCAATCTGAATAACCGGGATTTTGGTTTTGACCAGTTTGCTGAAAGTATGAAAATCTCTAAATCTACACTTCATCGGAAGATGATAGAGCTGACAGATATGTCTCCGGTATCATTTATTTTAGATGTTAGGTTAAAGCATTCATCCGGTCTTTTACTGAATACATCAGACTCTGTTCAGCAGATTGCATCGGCTGTCGGGTATAATGATCCGAAGTATTTTTCCAGGTCATTTAAGGCATTATTTGGAAAAACACCCCGGGATTACAGAAAAACACATTGCCAATAAGTAACATTGAAGTTACCTGTTGATGACACGGATATTTAGTAGCGCTTTTTTCTGGTCTGGAAATTAGGTGTTTGGCATTTTTCGATTGTGGCATTTTGTCTCAATTTATAAGTTGCAACCAGATGTCACCCTAACTATTAAGTGTTGTAGTTTGATTCGATATATTTTTGTTGTTTATTTATATAAAAGTATAATGGAATAAGCTGTAGGTTTTTGATAGGTTTAGGTTTTGTTTTTAACCTTAATCGGGTAATGAGCTCTGATTGATGGTCAGTCCAAACCGTCTTGATTCGTAAAATCTAAAAAGATCATGAAGCTCTATCTATATAGGATTTGCTTAAGTCTATAACGTAATATCAAGTGTAGTGCCTAAGTATATCTGATTGTTTTTTGAATGAAATCATTAGATTCACCTTTTATGAAGAAATATACTATACTATTATTTGTATCACTGTTTACAATTGTTGGGGCAGCCCAACAGTTGGTAATACATCCTGTTCCTAACGGATTATTATATTCCCGCCATAATGACGACTACACCGTACAGGTACGTCAGAAAGGAGGGGAGTGGCAGGATCTTTTTGAATACAAAGTTCAGGTTGATCTGGACAATGTACAGGATGCATCGATGGTGCAATTCGATTTTGCCGGTAGTGTTGAGGTGAAGGTGCGTAAAAACAACGGAACATTGTCCGATGTGCGTATCCGCCCTACATCTTCAGGTATAAGTCCAACCCGAACCGAAGGAAACACATTCTACTTTACTCTGGATAAACCTCAGAAACTTTCCATTGAAACCAACGGCGATACCCGTCACAACCTGCATCTTTTTGCCAATCCGGTTGAGACCAATGTTCCTAAAGCAGATGATCCGGATGTGATCTATTTCGGGCCGGGGATCCACAAACCGAAAGATGTGCCGGGAGATGCATTTGTTATTCCTTCCAATAAAACCGTATATCTGGCCGGAGGAGCCGTGCTTCAGGGGAAGTTACTCTGTAATCAGGTAGAAAACGTAAAAATATGTGGCCGGGGTATCATAGATCAACCGGTTCGTGGAGTGGAAATCACCCATTCCAAAAATATATCCATAGACGGTATCACGGTATTTAATCCAAAACATTATACGGTTTATCTGGGTGAATCGAATCAAATCTCTATAACTAATCTGAAAAGCTTCAGTTCCAAAGGATGGGCCGATGGAATAGATATGATGAGTTGTTCGGAGGTAAGAATTGCTGACGTGTTTCTCCGTACCTCTGATGATTGCATCGCCGTTTATGGGCACCGTTGGAATTTTTACGGGAGCGCCCGGAATGTAATTGTTTCAAATTCAGTTTTGTGGGCCGATGTCGCTCATCCTACCAATATAGGATTGCATGGAGATACCAGTCATGAAGGAGATACGATAGAAAATATTTCATTCCATAATATTGATATACTAGAACACGATGAGGATGACCGGAATTATCAGGGATGTATGGCAATTAGTTGTGGGGATTATAATCTTGTAAGAAATGTCCGGTACGAAGATATCCGGATAGATAATTTTGAGGAAGGACAGCTTTTCAATCTGCGAGTGGTAGAAAATCCGAAATATACTACAGGGCCTGGCCGGGGAATTGAAAATGTCATTTTTCGAAATATTTCCTATACTGGTAGTGGGGCAAATCCTTCCCTGATTCAAGGATTTAGTAAAGATAAAATGATTCGGAATGTGGCTTTTAAGAATCTGAGGATTAATAACGAAGTTATATTAGATCCTGTTACTGCCGGTATCCGGGTTGGTGAATTTGTGACTGGTTTGAGTTTTGAAAAATGATTATATTACAGAAAAGTAAACAACCATAATTCTGTTTCCGGCTTTTCCCTTATTGACTCTTTAGAAAATAACAGAAGGGTACCCATTTTACTGTTGGGATACCCTTCTGTCGTTTTTTATGTTCGTCTCAATTGATTATCAATTAATATACTATTCTTCGCGATCTGGATTTCCCATTTTATCGTTAAACAAGTAACGCTGGTGTATGATTTCTCCGATTCAATGTCATAAATCATCTTTAGGTAGCTCTGTTTCATATATACTGAATGTTAAGTTGTAATCTGAGTTTATTTCCGAGATCCTCCGAATTATAAACGAACCGCATGGGACGAATCGGAATTCACTTCCTTTGACATCATCCTGCCGGATTGAATTCGGGATGCCGGACGCTGTAGCTATCGTCGTGGAATTATAAATCCGTTAGAATGTCTATCTGCATTATTTCTCTTTGAATCCACCGCCTTTTAGTCCTTGGTCTTAAAATATATCCAGAATATGGAGGCTTGTTTTTCCTGAAAAACATATTCAGTTTTATGTATAGCTAATTTATAGCGTGAATTTGGTTGAATTGTCTTATGTGCTTGTAATGAGTTGGATAAGATAGTTTGTAAATTATAGAATGCAACCCGATTTGCCCTTTTTTATTCGAGATCTGGTCGATACGATGCTTAATATTGCGTTGTAAATGTCCGCTGGAATCATTCATGCCAGGCTTTTTTTTTACGAGAGATGAGGATTATTTAATAGAATTCTCAGAGGTTAGGTCAACCTATTATCTCTCACGTACCGGTCTATCGTACAATTGCTCAATTATGAACTTAAAAGCCGAATAAAACTAACCCCGAAAATTATGTGTAGTTTTTTGAAACTAATCGCTGATCGAATCCAAATAGTAAAACGATAAGGTTTACGTAAACCTTCATTTTAAAAACCCAAAATTTAAATTACATGAAAAGTAAATCTAGCAGCCAACCGTTACATTTCAAACGGTATGCAGGTAAAGCGGCAACATCCGGTTTGCTTTGTTTGATGTTACTCTCTTCAGCTCAGGTATTGTATGCCGGAGAAACTGAAGTCGCTAATCAGCAAGTAACTCAACAGCAGGGACAGACTGTGACCGGAACCGTGACTGACTCAAAAGGAGAGCCGCTTATCGGCGTAAACGTATCGGTAAAAGGTACCACAAAAGGCACCATTACAGATGTAAACGGTAAGTTTACAATACTAGTGCCTAACTCAAGTGCAATATTAGTTTTTTCGTATGTAGGATATACGGCTAAGGACGTACCAGTTGTAAGTAATAAAACGTTGAAGATAGCCCTGGTCGAAGATACCAAGCTAATGGATGAAGTGGTTGTTGTCGGTTATGGAACGCAGAAGAAAGCCTCTCTGACCAGTGCGATCTCACAAATTAAAGGAGAGGAGGCTTTCAAAGACAGGGGCCTTACGAATACAGCAGTTGCACTTCAGGGAGAAGTACCGGGTTTGGTCGTTACCCGTAGTTCTACCCGTCCGGGTAGTGAAGGGGCGGCTTTGAAAATCCGCGGTGATATTTCTATCAATGGTAGTTCCACTCCCCTGGTTATTATAGATGGTGTACCTGGATCTGTGGATGAGCTTAATCAGATGAATCCCGGTGATATCGAGAATATTTCTGTACTAAAGGATGCTTCAGCAGCAATTTATGGTGCACGTTCAGCTGCCGGGGTAGTTTTAGTAACCACAAAACGTGGCAAAAAAGGTACAGCAAAAATTACCTATAACGGATCTCTAAGTACTACTATTAACGGAATTCAACCGCCTATAACCACGAACTCGCAATGGCTGGATATGTGGTATGATGCACAATATAGGGATGCAATGGCCAATAATCCAACTTTGACAGCGAAAGAAGATATCGTTAAACAATTAGACTGGTGGATATTCAAAGATGGCAGTGTATTGGGGGGAGTGGATGCTAACGGAACCACCTATTCCCGGGATGTGCTGTGGAATGCACTGCGTAACGGAGAAACCTTAACCCTGACCAACAGCGGCAAAACCTACCGTTATGAGCCAAATCACTATTTGATGAATGAGTTATACGGGCAGGCCAGTACGAAAAAACATGCAATCAATGTATCCGGTGGCGACGATAAGTTTAGCTATATGGCTTCTTTGGGGTATTCAGATGCCCAATCGCAATTAAAAGTGGCTGAGGATGGTGAGAAAAAATACAGCGGGCGTTTAAATGTGGATTACCAGGCTACCAAACTTCTTAAAATCGAAACAGGTATGGCTTATGAAAAACGCGATATCTTAACGCCAAGTACTGATGTGGGTTCAGGGTATTTCGATCCCTGGTTTTGGCCTATCTACACTCCAAAAGGAAACTTTTACGATACATTTGGTAACCGAAATCCGGTAGGAGGTCTTGTCGGTGGTGGCCAAATAAATACAGGATACATTACCTCCAGAAATAATCTGAAAGCAACATTGGATCTTTCTGCGTTGGTTTCTGGTCTCACCTTGTCAGGGACTGCCGGCTACAAGACAGTTGAAAAAAATATCCAAACCCTGAAACAGAAAATTCAATATTACGATTGGGCAGACGTAGCTACTACCAACAGACAATCCCCCGGATCACTTTCTGAGAATCTGAACAAGTGGGAAAATAAGACTCTTGGGGGATTTGTTAACTATGATAGCAGATTCAGTAAAGTACACCATGTCACAGGAATGTTGGGGGTGACAGCTGAAGAGGAAAATTTTAAAAGCGTAACGGCTGCTCGTAACCTGGGTCCTTTGTATGAAGGCTCTGGACTGGTAGACCTGAGCGTAATGACGAACGGCACTGAAGATACAAAGAATACAGCGATCGGAGGTCAGACTTCATGGGGATTATTTTCTTATGTAACACGCCTGGACTATAGTTTTATGGATAAATATCTTATCGGTTTCTTAGGCCGCCGTGATGGCTCATCCAAACTGTATCCTGACCAACGATGGAAAAATTTCTATTCACTATCGGGAGGATGGGTGATCAGTAATGAAAGCTTTATGAAAAGCTTTGAATTCCTTGATTTCCTGAAACTACGCTATAATTATGGAAAAACAGGGAATGTCGATGGTATTGATAATTATGAGTCTTACGCTACTTTAACAACGCCTTCAAGTACCTATTTTGGAGTAGGGACATTGGCTGGTCAAACTGCCTTGGCACTTAGCAAAATGACATCATCTACGCGTACTTGGGAGACCATCATCAATCACGATGCTGGATTGGATTTTACTTTCTTAAAAAATCGTTTGTCCGGCTCATTTGATTACTTTTCAAGAACGAATGATGGGATGTTTATTTCGGTGAGTTATCCTTCAATTCTTGGAACTACACCTCCAACGACAAATAATGGCAAATTACGCACCAATGGTTGGGAGTTTGCCCTCAACTGGAGAGATAAAATTGGAAACGTGACATACAATATTGGAGGGTCTCTTTCCGATGCCTCAACCGAACTACTTGAACTGACAAACAATCAAAATGTACCCAGCCCCGGTAAGAATGTCAATCGTTTGATCGGAAAACCACTCAATGCGATTTATGTTTACAAAACAAACGGAGTTTTCCAGACGCAGACGGAGGCAGACTCTTATTACGAAACTTACTACTGGACAGATGCTACACATACGGCAGTTAAATCAGGAAATATCATTCCAGCTCCAGCTGCAAAAGGAACCAATCGCCTTCGTGCAGGAGCTCGTAAGTTAGTGGATGTAGATGGTGACGGGGTTATAACTCAAAAAGATTTGGTGTATGCCGGAGATGCGGCTCCTCACATGACATTTGGTATTAAAGCCGGACTCGAATGGAAAGGCATTGATGTGCAGGCCTTCTTCCAGGGAGTCGGGAAACAGTCCGTGTTGCGGTCTGGTAACCTTTATGCACCATGGGTAACGAATTATATGCTGCAAAATAGCACTTTCATGGGTAAAACGTGGACAGAGGATAATCCGAATGCGCAATTTGCAGTGGCTTCACGAGATGCGAACTTCAATAAATGGAATTACGAAAATAGAGACGTCAGTGTACAAAATTCATCCTATATTAGATTGAAATCACTGGTCGTAGGTTACACTATTCCACCGGTATTAACCAAGAAACTCTCCCTCAATAAAGTCAGGGTATATTTCTCAGGTGATGACTTGTGGGAGTGGAGCAAAATAAAAGACGGCTATGATCCGGAATATGGAGAGTCATCTAATAATACTTTCCCTTTTAGCCGCTTGTTATCCTGTGGTTTAGATGTAACGTTTTAGTTGTATAACAAATCAATAGTGTAAAATATGAAACGTATAATAATATATTCTTTATTGGCATTTTCTCTGATCATGTCAAGCTGTAGCGATCTGCTTAATAAAGAACCGCTATCAGTAGGTACTGAGGCCGCTTTTTTTAAAAATCCAACACAGTTTTCGCAAGCAGCAAATGCATTATATCAAATGGAGGGTTGGAAAGATTACAACGGAGCTGCGGCCTATTACAAAATGGATCAGGGTATGGATATTTCTGGATTTGGCTCTAATGGCGGAGCCTCTGCCGGTCAAACTGATTTTCGTTGGGATAAACCGTACAGCTTTATTCGTAACTGTAATATTTTATTGGAAAAGGCTACTGAATATGCAGGGGATACAGCAACTATCAGAACTTCTATCGGGACGGCCTACTTTTTTCGTGCCTGGCAACATTTTTACCTGTTACAATATTTTGGAGGCGTGCCTATTGCCGATCATTCGTTTGACTTGAATGATCCGACATTATATGGACCCAGAAATAGCAGATATGAAGTGGTTAATTTTATTGCCAACGATCTGAGAACAGCAATACGACTACTTCCTAAGGAGAAAAATATAGCCACAGCGGATAAGGGAAAGGTAAGCCAGGAAGCTGCTAAATCGTTTCTTGCCCGTGTATTACTCTACGAGGCAACGTGGGAAAAATATGTGCCAACCATTAGCTATGATTTAGATGGAGATGGCACTTCCAAAGGTGCAGGTAATGTTAAACCTACCGATTATCCGTCTATTACCGGTTTATTGACCGAGTCCAAACAAATGGCTAAAGAGGTGATTCAGGAAGCGGAAACCGGTACCTTCCAGTTATGGAACCAATGCGATTCTTTGAGCTATTACTATTTGTTCAACATTGACGATCAGGGTGGTAACATCTCCAATTTTAAAAATGCAGGGAAAGCCACTAATAAAGAGTTTATTTTCAGTTCGAAATATGATTTTGTTTCCAGACAAGGGGGAATTAACCTGGGACATACAATCCCAATCTGGGGAGGTGCAAATATCAGTACCTATCTGGGTGAAGCGTTTCTGTGTCGCAATGGGTTACCTATTCGTATAAGCTATACGGGTGATATGGCTGATGCGCAAAACAATCCGCAATTCCTGGGATTCTCTCATTTTAATAATGAGTACCGTAACCGCGATTATCGCTTTATCGGTTGTGCTTATTTGCCGGATAGAACATCGTGGATGAGTGACCCTGCTTACGGTATAGCCTGCACTGTTACAGGTCAACCATATCCTACCCCCAAATATCCGAAGGTCCCGTATGATAAAAATGATCCGGCTTTTAGTTATAAAGCGACGGTTTATGTACCAACCTTGTATGGTGGAACGAATAATGGCTACGGCTGCCGCAAGTTTATGCCTGAAGGGGCACTTAGATCAACATCCACTACTGAATCCCCAGACTACCCACTTATCCGTCTGGCCGAAGTGCATTTGATTTATGCGGAGGCCGTAGTAGAGTTGGGTAATGGTTCGATTTCCGATGAGGATCTGAATTTTTCTGTTAATAAAAACCGGACACGTGCCGGGGTCGCACCGTTGACAAATGCATTGATTGCCAATGTGTGGGATGCCGGATGGTGGGATCAGTCACAAAACAAAACGGTTTGTAAAAAAATGAATATGCTTGATGAAATTCGTCGTGAACGTGCTTGCGAGTTGTTTGGCGAGGGATTTCGTGAAAACGACCTTAAACGTTGGGGAATTGCTCACATTAACTTAAGAGGTCAAAAACTGGGACGCCACGTTTATGGTACAGAATATATGACAGCTATTGCCAATGATGCGGCTTATCACGGGCAACCTGCTTATCAGCCCTCTAAATACCCTTTGACATATGGTGTATATGATGAAACCAAAGGGGTAAGTACTACCGACCCTGATTATGGACGTTCCATTGCCACAATCCCCGGGAATTTGCTTTATTCACAACGTGATTATCTTGCTCCCATACCGTTGGAGCAGATAAGACTCAATGGTGCACTAAAGCAAAATCCGGGTTGGTAATACCTTTTGTGGAAATTGAGATATTAGTTTTTTAGATAAAAACGAAAGTTTGGTTATTGAGAAGCCTCCTTGTTTTTCAAGGAGGCTTCGTTTCTCTGACGGGGATTCGGTATAAGTTTCCTTCTTAATATAGCTTATTAGTTCTTTTTTCTCCTTCGTTTTTGCATAAAAAATATCCAGAAAATGGAGGTCTGTTTTTACTCTAAGACAGATTCTGTCTTAGAGCTGTTGTGAATCTATTTGGATTTTATTAGGGGCTTATAATGAGATGGGTAAAGTGAGTTGTAAATTATAAAATGCAATCCGATTTACCCTTTTTTATTCGGGATTTGGTAGCTGCTATGTTTAATATTGCATCGTAAATATGCGATGAAATCATCCATGTCAGGCTATTCTTTTCATGGATGTTTCGGGGACTTAATTAACTAAATTCTAATTATGAAAAAAAAGAACTACTCATTTAAGAGTATGTGGAAATGGCGATTATCACTCCTTTCTGCATTGGCTTTTTTATCCGCTTCGATCTGTTTAGCGGATGATGTTACGACCGGGTTGGTGGCCCGGTATAGTTTTGATGCCGTTAGTGGTACAACCGTAACGGATGACACTGGTAATGGTATTGCAGGTACATTAGTTGGTGCTCCTGCAGTTGTAACAGGTAAAAGTGGAAGTGCTGTAAATTTTCCTACGAAGACCGATTACATGACTCTGCCGGCGGGTGTTGTCAGTACTTTGACCGATTTTACGATTTCTACATGGGTAAATTTCAATACGTTGAGTACCTGGTCGCGTATCTTCGACTTTGGAACAGGAACTTCGTATTATATGTTTCTTACGCCATCTAATGGTTCTATTGCACGTTTTGCCATCAAAAACGGCGGGACGGAACAGCTCATTAACGGAACGGCGAAATTGCCTACCGGTAAATGGGTGCATGTAGCCGTTACCTGTAAATATGATCCGACCACACTGATTGGTACCGGTAAATTATATGTAAATGGTTCATTAGTCGGAACAAACTCAAATCTGACAATCAATCCATCGATGTTGCCATCTACAACGTTGAATTATCTGGCAAAATCACAATATAATGACCCGGCTTTAAACGGTGCAATTGATGAATTCCGGATCTATAACAGAGCTCTTACTTCAGACGAGGTTATGATTCTAAACGGATATTCTTCAGCATTGATTTCGTCGTATAATAATCTTACTTTGGGTGACGTAACAGGAGTTACGTCAAACCTGACTTTGCCGACGGCTTCAGATAACAGTGTGCAGGTAGCCTGGTCATCCTCAAATACTGCTGTAGTCGCTAATGACGGAACGATAACCCGTCCGGATCAATTCGATGCAACAGTGGTAATGACCGCAACTCTTACCCAGACAATTGATGGTGTTACCTATACGTTGACCAAAACCTTCAATGTAACGGTTAAAGCCAAATCTGCTGCTGAAGATATTGTAGCAAACTGGGATTTTGACAATGCGTTAATCTCAACAAATGCAAGTGGAAATACCGTTGTAAAAAGTAATTCTACTTATGCATTTGAAGGTACTGTAATGAACAACGCCAGCATCAGACGAATCGGTACTACCAACCAGTATAACGTACTGTATACAGGAAACGGTACCGGCTATTTCGATATGGGAACAGAGATTGGTAAAGCAATTTACTCTCTGAAAAATTTCTCAGTTTGTGGTTTTTATCGGGTTGATGATGACTACAGTACAATTTCCGGAGCTGGAAATTTCTTCTGTAACTTCTCAAATTCGGCTGATGTAACCAAAGATTTGAACGGATATATTATTTGTCCTTTGAATAATCAATCCTATAGTATTACATCTTCTAATTATTCAGCCCAGCAAGGAGTGTCTGCCGCAAAAGCTGCCACGATTGGTGGATGGCACCATTTTGCATATACACAGAACGGAACCACTGGTACAATTTTTGTTGATGGTGTTCAACAAAGTACAGGTACCGTTACAGCATTGCCATCAATTACTCTTCCTGTTTCCGGTAGAACCGGAACATTGTATAACTGGTTAGGCCGTTCCTGTTATCCTTCGGACAGTTACCTGAAGAAAACAATGATTTATGGATTCCAGGTGTTGAATATGCCACTCTCGATCGGTGACCTGACCAATGGTTATGGTGATTTTGAACCGGTCACTACCACAATTTCTAATTTGAATGCTGCTTATGCTGAAAATCCAAATGCGCTGTTGCCTGAATTGACTACTGAGCAGATAAACCTTAACCTTGGTGACCTTTCTGCAGTAACAAGCAACCTGACTTTACCAACAAAAGGATCGTTGGATAATGCCATTGCTATTTCATGGAAATCCTCCAATGACAGTTTGATTACTTCAGCCGGAGTTGTTACTTGTCCTAACTATTTTAATTATACAGACTCGCTTACAGCGACTTTATCAAAGAACGGACAGGTCGTAACTAAAACTTTCTATGCCACTGTTCTTGCCAAATCGGGAACTACCTACAACAATGACCTTTTGGTCAAATTTGATTTCAGTAATGTGACAGATTCTGTGGTAACAGACGTTGCGGAAAAAGGATTAAAAGGAATCCTGAAGAAAAATGCTATGGTAAAAACCATTGGAACTTCCGCTCAGTTTAAGATCCTCAGCCTGGGAGATAGTATTGGCTATTTCGATATGGGTAAGGAGGTTGGAAAGCTGATGTATAATCTATCAGACTACACCATGAGCGCTTATTACCGCATTGAGGACAGCTATACCGGACTTACCAGCAATGGTAACTTCTTGTGGTCTTTCTCAAACGGGGCGAATGCTTTATCAGATAATAATGGTTATGTGATAGGTTCACTGAAAGACCTTAGCCAAAGTATTACTCCTTACAATTATAAGACACAGAACCAGACTGTAACTCATGCAGCAAAAGCATTAACCGGAGGATGGCATAACTTAACCTATGTACAAAGCGGAACTACCGGTAATCTCTATATTGACGGTATTATGTTACATTCAGGAACTATTACCAATTTTCCATCAACAGTCTTGCCAAAAGTATATTCCAACAGATTAGGTACATGGTACAATTGGATTGGTCGGTCATGTTATACCGGAGATGTTTACCTGCGCAAAACATTGGTTACCGATTTCAGGATTTATAAGAGAGCTTTGACAGACGCTGAAGTTCAGACTGATTTGCTCAATGTGTTTGGTACAATTCCGGCTCTCGATGTTGCCTACAGTGAAACCCCTATCAGTTCTGTAAAATCTGTAGTTACTAACAGATGCAGTGTATTCTCGGTCGATGGAGGTCTTCAGATTAAGGGTCTGACCGGTGTTGAGAAAGTTGCTGTTTATGATTTGACCGGACGTAAATTGCAGATTACGAATGCATCTTTCATTCCTGTAAAATCCGGAATCTACATCGTTAAGATAGACAACTTTGTAACTAAAGCTCTGGTAAAATAAAGCTTTAAACCTGAAAGAGGGTGTTTAAAAGGCCAAACCTAACAGGTTTTGAAAACCTGTTAGGTTTATTCCCTCCATTTTATATGCGTGTTCAATGAGAATACGTGACTAATACATCTCTCTTACGAAATAAATCTAATACCATTTTCCTCCCGATTTGTCTTTCAAAAATTCAAGCCAGAACTTAATACGAAATTCAAGTTCTGGGATTCTCCTTCAAGGAGATTAAGAGAATAGTCTAATTATCAACTAAACTTTATTTATTATGAAAAACAAGTTTTTACGCCTTAGTGCAAAGTACGGTTTTGCCGCTTTGGTTCTGTTGGGGGCAACAACCCTCAATGGTCAAACATTGAAACACTCCTACACATTTGAGGACGGAACAGTAACGGGTACAACAGTAACCGATGTCGCCGGAACAGCTCTTGGTAGTCCAGCTAACGGAACCATTAATGGTAGTAACTGGGAAGTGAAAAACGGCTATTTTTATAATCACAATAGTTTTCAGGCATCAGGTACAACCATGGGGGGCTATATCTCATTTGATGGTACAGCAATGGCATTGAATACTTATGCAGCTGTAACAATTGAAGCTTATATTACCACCAGTAACGACCAGAACAACCCTAACAAATGGTCTTGTTTAGCCTATTTTGGCGGTGCATCAGGGGCAAACAGTTTTATGTTGCAACCGGAGATTAGCGGTTCAAATACGAAAGCCGGATTGAATAACTCAAAATTTGCGGTTGGAACCGAAGCCGGAGCCAAACAAACCCACCATTATGTAGCGGTACTAACACCTTCAACTGCGACTGTCGATGGATCCATTGCCTTATATTATGATGGCGTATTGGCGCAATCTACAGTGTTGACCGCAAATTCATATAATACTGCTGTTTCAGCTTTGGCAACTACTTATGCCTATTTAGGAAAAGGAGCCTGGTCTGATGCGTTATTTACACAACCGATCCATGAGTTTAATATTTATGATGGCGCCATGGATGCGGCTACTGTAGCAAGCCGTTATGCAACCATGAATTCAAAACTGGCGACACTGACCGTGGATGCCGGAACATTGAAGCCTGCTTTCGATGCGAATATCTATAATTATGGCGTCGTTTTACCAGCCGGTACCACTTCGCTTACTGTAGGTGCTACTCCTGCCAGTTCCGTTTATACGACTGTCAGCGGAGCAACCACCTATGATGTTTCTGGTGCTGACTATGGTACCATTACCTTGAAAGCAAGCACTACGGGTACCCCCTATCTGGTAAACTGGCGTAAAGATGTGGCTACTCCTGTATTGACTCACTCCTATACTTTTGCCGATGGAACTGCCAAAGACGTGGTGGGTTCAGCCGATGGAACGATTATGGGGGCAGGCGCTATTGCAAACGGTGTTTATACAACTACCGCAGGAACTAACTTTGCAAGTGGAACCAGCCAATACATTTCATTACCGGCTGCCGGTCTGGGTATAACGCAATACCCTTCAGTAACACTGGAAGGTATCGTTAAGACTTCTGCGGCCAACTTCCTGTTTTACACTGGTAATCAAACGTTGCAAAATGGTACGGACTATTTGTATGTACATACCACCGATTTTTCTTCAAGCTGTAATATCAATCATCAACCCTGGAATGGAGCTTCTACTGCATCGGGAGCCAGCATGGCCAACGGTAAAGCCCACCATATTGTAGGAGTTATGACGATGGACTCTGTGATTGTATATCAGGATGGAGTTTATAAAACAAGAACAGCGTTGAGTAATGTAAATCAGTTATTTAATATAAGTGCAAATGTGGCCTATCTGGGTCGTTCCGGTTATCCCGGCGATGCCAATATGATTGGTTCGATTGGCGAATTCAATATTTATAAAGGCAGATTGTCGGCAACCACTATTGCCTCGCGTGCCGCCAGTTATGTAAAAGATGCCACTTTGTCAGGTATTACCCTCTCTGTGGGTTCACTTACTTTTGATCCGGCGACTACCACTTATAATGTGAATGTTCCTGCTGGAACCACCTCAGTAACTGTAGGTGCAACGGTTAATAAAGAGTTTGCAACTGTAACCGGTACCGGAACAATCACTCTTAGCCCGGGGGGGATTGCAAATCTTGTTGTTACTTCGGGTGATGGTAGCACCACTAAAACCTATACGGTGAATCTCATTCCACCGGTACCTGCGATTAGTGTTGCTCAAACTTCTTTGAGCTTCAATAGCGAAATTCCTGTTTCACAAATCCTGACCATATCGGGTGCAAATCTGACCGATCCTATTTCAATTACTGCTCCTGTGGGAATTACTGTGAATCCGACCACTTTGCCGGCTAACTCAACCAGTGCGAGTGTAAGTGTGACTTATGACGGAGTAACAGCCGTAAGCGGAAATATTGTAGTAGCCAGTACCGGAGCAACTTCTCAAAATATAAGTGTAAGCGGAATAAGTTTTGCTGGTTGTGATACTAAACTATATGATGACAGAACCAATCTGGTGACAGATCCCTATCTGAACAGCTTGACAGTATATTCGGCTTCATGGGGGGCGGGTGCAACCATTAATTCTGATGTTACAAGAGTATATTGTGGTTTGAATAGTGGTAAAGTGGCCGGTACCAGAGCAGGCTCTATTACTTATCCTTTGACCGGAGTTTGGGCTGCCAACAAGACATACAGAATCAGAGCGAGAGTTTTTGTTGATGCAGGTACATTTAATTTGAACGTTTCAGGTTGGTCGGGAACAGCTGCAGATATTGTGAATACAATTACTTCAGGAGCGGATTGGCAAACCGTAGATTTTACATTTACAACCGGAGCAAACATAACTTCTGCAAATCAGTTCTTCTATTTTAATAACTACAGCAGTAACGCTGCCGGAACAGGTTATATTGATAATGTAGAGATGTATGATATTACCAATATTGATGCAACGCTTTCCTCATTGACTTTAAGTGCAGGAGCCTTAAGTCCGGTATTTTCACCAGCAACAACAGCATATACTGCAAATCTACCAAGCGGAACAACTTCTGTAACTCCGACTGCTGTGGCGAATATTTCAGGTGCAACAGTCTCCGGAACAGAGGTTGTTGATGTGACTTCCGGTTCTGGTACTTCAACAATAGAAGTGAAAGCTTTAGATGGTTTAACAACTAAAACATATACCATTAACTATACAGTGGGAACTGCGACTGCTATTGATGAAGTAGCAGAGAATGAAGTCACTATCTTAGTGAACGAGAGTAGACAAATTGAGATTGTTTCAAAAGGTGATGGTGAATTGTCTGTTGTCAATACATTAGGCCAGAAAATTTATTCCTCAGAAATTACAAAAGACAAAACTGTAATTAATGTAATTCAAGCGGGTATATATATCGTTACTGTCAATAGTAATGGAGCCTTAGTTACTAAAAAAGTAACTGTCAAATAAGATTTTCAGGATTATAATTCTTGGGAAGCAAGAATATCTTTAAGGAAACCTGACGGGAAATTTTACCTGTCAGGTTTTATGAATCGTCCAGTATGATCGAGAACTATAGAGTGAAAGTTCTGCAGAAGTCTTAATAGAGAGAAGTGTAGGCTTAAAACAAAAGTATCCCGGTTGATGAGATTATAACTTTAGAGATAGGATGGAACCTAAAGGGTGATAAGGGATGTAAAACATCAATCTGCAACAGTAACAAGCGCACTGTTATTGCTGGAAACTAGACTACAGTAGTGATATAAGATACCTATTTATTTCAATTTACAAAAATGAAAAGTCTTTGGTTGATAAAGAATTGGAGTTGAGTTGTTCTGTCTGTAATATTGCATTACAATTAAAATCCTCTTTTTAAGAGAAAGTTCGGTTTTTATAAAATACTATTTTGCCCCTTTCTATGGTCTGGAAACTTTTCTATTAATCGTTTTTAGTCTCTGTATTATCTCTCTTTCCGGATGGGGGCGCAGATATGCAACCCCATCCGATTAAAGTGTTTCGCTTTTTGAAATATGGTAAATACAGAGCAGGACGCTTATCCAGTCCTTTTTTTGCATATACAGCTAGTCGTTTGTTGTATGAATAAGTTGCAAATTATAAAATCGAAATTCTTTGAGTTGTATTAGTTTGTATTAGAGGTGTCTGAGATTGTAATATTGCATTCAGAAAACTTCTAATCCCATTTATCTTAAAGTCAACAATGAAAACATCAGTACAATTAAGAAAAGCAATCATGCTCATGACTCTTTGGTGTAGTATAGGTATGATTATTCAATTAAATGCCCAGGATTTTGTGCATCCGGGTATTTTGCACAAAGAGTCTGATTTGGCACGGGCAAGACAAAAAATTGCAGAACAAGCCGAACCCTGGTATACCGCCTGGAAGAATCTCCTTGCAGCGCCTGAAGCTCAGTTGTCCTGGACTTCTCACGCAACGGATATTGTGTATAGAGGGTCCGGAACACCGAATAATATCCAATTAATGTATCGGGATGTGGCTGCAGTCTATGAGCATGCCATGATTTATAAAATAAACGGAGATCTGGCACACGCCGCTAAAGCCGCTGAAATCTTAAATGCCTGGGCAAATATTAACACTTCCGTATCGGGTAACTCGGATCGTTTTCTGGCATTGGGCTTAAATGGCTATCAGTTCGCTATGGCAGCAGAATTAATGCGCGGGTATTCCGGTTTTAATGTAGAGAAATTCAAAAAATATCTGATGACGGTATTTTATCCAAATAACTCTATATTTCTAATTAATCACAATGATGCTTGTGCAACTAATTATCGCGTCAATTGGGATATCTGCAATATGAATTCTATCATGGCCATTGGTATATTTTGTGACAACAAAGATCTTTTTAATGAAGCGTTAAGCTATGCTAAAAACGGAGATGGTACCGGAAATATAACAAGGTCAGTCAATTTCCTCTATCCCAATCTGCCAACGGTTGGAGCCAATATCTGGGGTCAATGGGAAGAGAGTGGCCGTGACCAGGGACACGCTGTGGGGGGACTACAACTCTATGGCTTATTTTGTGAGATGTCATGGAATCAGGGCATTGATATGTATGGATATGACAATTGCCGTTATCGTAAAGGAGCTGAATATGTTGCCCGTTACAATATCATGATGACCGACAGTACAGGTGCATGGGTGGGTAAATACAATGATTTACCATATACAACCTATTCCAGACAGATGGGGTCGAATTGTTCCTGGTACACAGAATCCGCTTTGGGAGCTGCTACCCGTGGAAAATATGGTCGTTGTTGGGAGACAATTTACAATCATTATGCCCACCGTTTAAATCAGGGTGATAAAATAAAAAGCATTACAGAGATTCTCCAGCAACAACCGTCCACTGCAATTTCAAGTACAGCGGTTCATGCGGATACTTATGATACACCGGGTATTATGGCTCTGACATCAGCGGCTGATTCAGGAACTTACATCCTACCCTGGGAATTCCTGGATATAAGTGCCAGATCAATTGCAAAACTTCCGGTCTATGGAAAGACTACCATGCAAAATAGTGTTCTTACTGTTTACGGTACCGGTGCCGGAATAAAAGGTGCTTCAGATTATTGTCAGTTTGCCTATCAGAAGATTGTCGATGACGGCTCCATCATTGCAAGGATAAACTCTATAGATGAAGTAAATTCGTTGTGTCAGGCCGGACTTATGATTCGGGAAAACCTGGAGCAAAATTCGGTGAACGCTCTATTAAGTCTTACTGCTAGTCAGGGGGCCGTTTTTACCGTTCGTGACAGTACCGGAAAAACAACAAAAACAGTTGCATCAAATACAGCGTTTAATACATTTCCATACTGGCTTCAATTATCGCGTTCAGGAAATACATTTACCGCATCAGTATCGCCTGATAGTTTGAGCTGGACTACCATTGGTAGTGCCATTTTAAAATTCAATCGTCTTACTTTAGCAGGACTTGCTGTGTCCAGTAATAATACCAATGCTTTGTGCAAAGCAGTATTTGATAAAGCAAAATTTATTCAGGGGAATATCCGTCCTATTGTTAAGATGGTCTCTCCGGCGATAGGCCATACTGCTTATGTTGCTCCGGCTAATATTTATATCAATGGTTCTGCGTATGATTTGGATGGAGCATTGGATAAAGTAGAGGTGTATGTTAATGATAGTTTATATTTTACCTCTAAGGTTTCACCATTTACCTATAATCTACTATCGGTAAATAAAACGGGGACGTATAAATTATTGGCAAAGGCGTACGACAAAGCCGGAGCAGTGCAAGTGTCCGATACAGTAACTTATGTTATAAATGCAACTACGACCAAATTGCCCTACTATAAATTCGATGAAAAGACGACCGGATATTTTGCGATTGATTCAAATGGAAATAATCTCACAGGAATTCTATATAACGGACCTATTCCAGCGACAGGTGAATTTAATAATGCCATAAGCATGGATGGTGTGGATGATTATGTGAAATTACCCAACGGATTTATAGAGAAACTAAGTGACTTTACTATTGCTACCTGGGTGAAGTACAATGCCCAGACATCGTGGTCCCGGATTTTGGATTTAGGTAGTGGAACAACTTCATATATGTTTCTTTCTCCATATAATGGCTCTGGCTTGATGAGTTTCTCAATGTTAAGTTCAGATGGAAGAACTCAGACCGTTAATGCAAGTTCAGCTTTGCCTATTGGAGCTTGGCATCATGTCGCCGTAACTCTGGGTGCAAATAAACTGACGATTTACCTGGATGGCGCTGCTGTCGGAACTTCTTATCCCTTCTATCTGAGACCTTATGACTTAGCGGCGACTACAGCCAATTATCTGGGTAAATCTCAGTTTAGCAGCGATCCCTATTTCAACGGCTTGCTGGATGATATGCGATTCTATAATTATGGGATGACCTTGACTGAGATTAAGAATCTATATTTAAAAACCTCAATTGTGAAAGAGATTGCAATGAAACAGGTCTCAATTTATCCGAATCCGGCAAAAGAGAAGATCGTTGTTGGTGGGATAGAAGAGGGCCGGATTTACATATACAACTCTGTTGGAAGCTTAGTTTGGGAACAAGAGATTAACTCCTCAAACCAGGCTGTAAATATCAATAATCTTGCTACAGGTACATATATAGTGGCCATATCTGATATTACCGGAAATATAACACGAAAAGTTTTGATGGTTAAATAAGTGCTTTGTTAATAGTCAAAAGGCGACTTCCCGGTCGCCATTTTCTTTCACTTTTATTTTTATGCAATTATTACAGAGCAGAAACACCTCTATTTTTATCGAAAGAGTGTTGTTTTCAAATGATTTGTTTCTCAGGAAAGCATTGGAAATTGTCAATAATCATCTTACAGATCGTACATTCGATTTAGACCGGTTTGCGGGGGCTTTACAAGTATCAAAGTCAACTTTGTACAGACGCTTAATATCAATGGTGGGTATATCGCCCTGCGAATTTGTAACTCAAATGAGATTAGAAAAGGCTTTACAACTTTTAGGAGACAAGTCTTTCAACATTTCTCAAATTGCTTACCATTTAGGATTCGGGTGTCCTCACTATTTTAGTCAATGTTTTAAAACCAGGTACGGATTACTGCCCAGTCAATACCGATCTAAACTCTCGAAATTGTCAGAAGAGAGTTTGTTAGTAATTCATCAGGATTTCCTTCAGAAAACAACTATGCTGATAGAAGAAAATATTCTGGATTCAGAATATGACTATAGCAGTTTGGCGCAAGATCTTAATCTCTCTCTTTCCACTCTCTATCGGCGGATTAAGCAAATAACAGGGAAGTCTCCAGGTATATTTATGAGGTCGGTAAAACTTATCTATTCAAGGAATTTACTGGAAAATGGAGTCGAAGATATTCTAGAGGTTGCATTTATATGTGGTTTTAATGATGTGAAGTATTTTTCAAAATGCTTCAAGTATGAGTTTGGTGTTTCGCCAAAAGAATTTCTGAAGATGAATAGGAGTTTAACGCGAGTGGCAATTTAAATAGATCCTCTTTTATAAAAACCGAGTATTAATGAATCGTTTATTATTAATCTATCTTTTTACGATTGGAGTGATTTCCAATGTTTGTAGTCAAAAAATCAGAACCTATCTGGTCCCGGAACAAATGGTTCCGAATAGTGATTATTCGGTCAAAGTTTGCACGGCAGGTGGGCGGTGGATCGATTTGTTTGAGTATTCGGTCGATGTGGATATGCATTATATGAGAAAGGCCTCTATGGTTGCTTTTGATTTTGAAGGAGAAAAAGTTGAGGTGCTGGTAATCTGTAATCGGGAGCCTGTAAAGACGGTTCGTATCAGACCTGCAAACGAGAATATCCCATGTACTTATAGCAATGACTCTGTCCGTTTTGAAATCACACGTCCGGGTAACCTGTCTGTTGAAGTGAATGGTGATATATTTCATAACCTGCATATTTTTGCCAACAGTTTGGAGTCTGATATTCCATCCATCAAAGATAAAAACCTGATATATATTGGTCCAGGTTATCATACCTATCCAAAAGGAGAGTTGAGGATTTCATCCGGTAAAACGGTTTACATTGCAGGAGGGGCAGTTGTCAATGCGAAGTTAGTGTGTGATAGTGTGCAGAATGTCCGTATTTGTGGGAGAGGTATTTTATATCACGGCGAAAGAGGCGTTGAGATTACGAAGTCTAAGAATGTCACTCTGGAGGGACTTATTTTCATTAACCCATCCCATTATACCGTTTATGGAGGTCAGTCAAGTGGTTTGGTAATCCGTGATATTCGTTCATTTAGCTCAAAGGGGTGGGCGGATGGCATAGACCTGATGAGCTGTTTCAATGTCAAGGTTGACGGCGTTTTTCTCCGTACTTCCGATGATTGTATTGCATTGTATTGCCACCGGTGGGGATATTATGGTGATTGTCGAAATGTATCAGTCACAAATTCTGTTTTATGGGCCGATGTAGCACATCCCATCATGATGGGCACACACGGTAATCCTGAGCCAGGAAAAGCAGAAATGTTGGAGGATATAACTTTCTCAAATATAGATATACTCAACCATGATGAACCTCAAATAAACTATCAGGGTTGCATCGCAATTAATGTCTCCGATCAGAATCTGGCTAGAAATATCCGGTTTGAAAATATTCGGGTAGATGATTTCGAACAGGGGCAACTGGTGAATCTTCGCGTGACTTTCAATAAAAAGTATGCTTTAGCTCCCGGTAGGGGGATTGAAAATATCTATTTTAAAAATATTCAGTATAACGGTTCGAATTCAAATCTTTCAATCATAGAAGGTTTCGATAGCCTGCGAGCGGTGCGGAATGTCACTTTCGAAAATCTGGTCATCAATGGGAAAGAGATTTCTCCTAACTTGAAGAAGCCCGCGTATATGGAATATACTGATTTTGCCCGGATTTATAAAGGGAATTATGTAGATGGCCTGAGGTTTATTTCTAATGATGATATATCGAAAAGATAAAGGTTTAGTCGAATTTGTAAAGGGGAAACTTTTCTTATACATGTAAGGAATGTCCCTCTTTTGATTTAGGATGATAGGTGACAATTCCTGAGAAATACCTTTTCTGTTTTCATTTCAATAAAGAGTATCGTTCTCTCTTGTAGCCCGAAAGTAATTAATGACTAATTCAGGGGACATTCGATTGTCATAGGAGTATTTCCCCAAGTATAGATGAGGTATAGTCGAGGTTAACCCCAGGATAATCCCTATCTGTATGAGTAGGGGATATCCTGGGTTGTTCTGCTACTAATCCAAGGTTGTTATTCACGAAGAAAAACAATGTAATACCATTGAGCGCTGAACTACTTACGGATATCTGTCGGATTAGAGTCATCGTTATCGCTCTTGAAATATTGAGAAGGAGTGGTTCCGGTTGCTTTCTTAAAGGCCCTGATAAATGAAGAGTTGACATTGAATCCACATTGTTTGGCAATGGCAGACATTGTATAAAGCTTATTATCTCCACTTATAATTCTTCTTTTCACCTCTTCGATCCGGAAATAATTGACAAAGTCTGCGAAATTCTGATTTAGCTGGCTGTTGATAACCTCCGAAATTTCATGGACCGAAAATCCTATCGCCTTAGCAACATCTGCTTGTCTTAGAGCCGGGTTGAGGTATGGCTTTTCTTCCAGCATATACGAAAGAAGTTTTTCTTTGATGATTTCTCCTTTTTCATCGGATACCCGCTGGATACCACTTCCCTGTGGCTGTTTCTTCTTGCTTTCCTCCAGTTGCTCCAGGAACTTATCCTTCATGCGGAAGATGTAGTTGCGGGTAAAATAGAGGATAGAGCCTCCTACAAGAGCTATAATAATAAAGATAAACCACGTTGTTTCGTAGAAATAGGGAACAATAGCAAATGATATGATTAAAGGCTGTCTGGCCCGGTTTCCATCTCTGTCACTGGTCTTGATTGTGAGTATATAGTTGCCTGTTGCCAAATCATTGAAGGAGGCAATATTATTTCTTGATGTTTCACTTCGATGATAACCGTTGCCATTCAGCTCGTATGAATAGCTGTTTTTCTGTGGGTGCTCGTAATTTAAAGCCGATACCAAAAACTCGAGATTGTTATTGTGCCGACCTGTAATTAGAATCTGATAGTTGTTGATAGATTTCTTACTAACAAAGGAAAGCGTATCTATAGAGTAGGAGGTGCCATTTATTCTAAGTGTTGTAAAAAGAAGGTTGTATTGTTTCCTGTTATTGTTTTTGGTTGGATTATACGAAACTAATCCTTTTTCATTACTCCACCATATATTCCCGTTTTTGTCTGAAGAAGCAACACCGGGGCAGAAACCGGTACCGGCTAGTCCGTCTTCCAGATCGTAGGTGCTGACCTGATGTTTAGTATCAATACTGAATAACCCCTTAAGTGTACTGATCCAGGTATTTCCGTTTTTGTCATTTATCACAGAGGCCGGTGAGTTTTCGGGCAGACCTATCTCTGTCGTAATCCAGGCTTTTTTATTCAGGTGTTTATCTAATTTAAGCACGCCACCTTTATTAAAGCAAAACCAGTTATTGCCTATGTTGTCACAATGTATATAGGTGCATTGGAAACGAAATCCGGCAAGTGCTTTCGGTAGATGAAATTTGTGATCTGATGAAGAATAGTAACAGACTCCGTTTTTGGTTCCGATCCAGATTCTGCCGGACTTATCTGTATCCAATGAGAAGATTTCATTGTTGGCCATCAAAGTGGTCAGATTGTATTGAATAAATTTTTGTTTGGTAAGATCATATTTGAAAACACCGTCAAGGGTTGCAATCCATAAGTTTTGATGATTGTCTTTGCAAAAACGGTAGACTGTCCCTTGTGTAAAAGAGGGTTTGTCTGAGAAGTTTGTAAATGTTCCTGTTTTTTTATTTAAGACACTCATTCCACCTCCGAAGGTACCAATTAATAACATATCAGGGTTACCCGGGTACGGGTATATTGTAGTCAAGATCTTGGAACGTAGATTTTTTCCTGTGTATTTAGCAATAACCTGATTTTGATAATCTAAACGGATTATCCCGGTGTTTGTTCCAATATACTTATCATCATTTGGAGAGATATACACCGAACGGATATGGGCTTCTTTGTTGCCGGTTATTTCAATATTTCTGAACAAAAAGTTGTTTTGTAAGTTTAGCTTATCTAATCCTCCGGTAAAAGTTCCTATCCACAATATCCCTGCATTATCAAATAAAAGAGATTTAATGGCATTTGACGAGAGGGATCCGGACGGTGTTCCTGAATTGTCTATTTTTCTTGATTGTCCGTTTTTTAGATTGTAAATAATCAGGCCGTCATAGTCGGTTCCGATAAAAAGGTTGTTCTTTTTATCATTAGCCAATGCTGTTATTGTGAAATTGTCAAATCCTTTTATCTCATCTAATGTCTGGGATAAAAGGTTGAAATGCATCATGCCTTTGTCGGAGCCTAAAAATAAATCAGTTTTGCCGGTGTAGCATAATGAAAGAATCTTACGGCCAGATAAAGATTCGTTGATTGAAATTGGCTTAATTAGCTTATGTGAATCTATTAGAGTAATGTCATCGTGAGAAATGATCCAAAGATTATGCTTATCATCTTCTGTCATACCAATCAATTGGGGATTCTTTAATTGTGTCGCAAAAAGAGAAGCCTGGTTATCTTTGCCTAGTAGAAAAAGGCCTTTGTCTGTAATAAAAAAGATTTTGCCTGCTGAGTCTTTAAATACCTGCCTGACATCAAGAGCCTGACGGCCAAAGTCTATCGGGCTGATTTTATTCCCTGTTACAGTATAAATGTAAGCGCCCCAGGTTGTTCCAATATAATAAGTTCCGTCTTTTACTTCAAGAATAGATTGTACGATACCTTTCAATGGCATCTTAAGCCTTTTTCCATAGCTGACAAATTGAAGCCCGTCATAGCTGTCCAGTCCGTTATCAGTACCAATCCACAATAGCCCTTTTGTATCTTTGTATATAGTACGGATATAATTGCTACTCAATCCGTTTTGAAGATCTGATTTTTGAATGAAATTATTACTGAAAACAGAGTTGTAATGAGTAAATAAAATAACGATGAGAAAAAAGAGGTCTAGTTTTTTCATGTATCAATAATGATTTTGGCTTTAGCTGCACATGCAACCGATAGCTATCGCATATAGGGGCATACTCATAAGGTAACCCCTCTGTGTTTTTATTTTATGATATTAGCAATGCTGTAAATGCGATATTGCAAATTTACCATATATATCAATTACTTGTTGTTGTATTGTTTTGTAGTATATACACTTCGTGTAAAAACAATTCTCATTTTATAATTTGAAACTATCTGCTGAACGATATACGGATTTATGAGTAGCCCTAAATAGGTAAAACTTTAGTTTGCATACTTTAACTTCTGGTGAGTAGGTATTCCCGACCAGATGATCGTTTTATCTTATATAATACTTCACTAGTGTCCCATTAAAATTGGGACGTAATTAAAACTCAAATAAACTTGGCTCATTAAGCCTAAAACGATCTTTGTCATTTTGAAATTTAGTTCTGTTGAATAGTTCTCTAAGATTAGTTTTATCAGTCAATGAAATACTCAAGATCTGCAAAACCTCATATGTAGTTCTGTCAAGTT